>JAFYAC010000037.1 GCA_017540905.1 Kiritimatiellia bacterium
AAGGTGTGGTAGGGGGTCCAGTGGAGGAGGGGGGCGGGCAATGTGGCGGGGAGGAGGGGGGCGGCGGCGGGAAGGAGAAGGATGGCGGCGGCGAAGAGAAGGGCGCCGGCTTGGGCCAGCAGGGACCAGTATCTGAAGAAGGCGTGGGTGGCGCGGGGGATGGCGGCGGCGGCCATGAGGGCGTAGGCGGGATAGAGGGGGAGGAGGTAGACGCCGCGCTTGGTGGAGGGCAGGGTCAGGAGGAGGAGCCCGCCGAAGCCCCAGCAGGCCAGGAAGAAGGCGGGGGTGAGGAGGAGCGCGCGACGGCGTCCGCGGAGGGGGGCGGCGCGGAGGGTTTTGAGACATCCGGCGATCCAGAGCAGGACGTGCGGGGTCCAGGGGGCGAGGAGGGCGGGGAGGTGGACGATGTAGTAGTGGAGTTCCCAGGGGTGGTGGTGGCCGAGGGCGGTGGCGGCGCCGGTGGTGCGGCCGATTTGGTTGTCCCAGAACCAGGCTTTCCAGGCGGCGGGGTCGGGGTGGCGGTAGATGGCGAGGACCCAGAGTCCGGCGAGGCCGAGGGCCAGGAGGAGGGAGAGGAGGTGGGCCAGGAGCCAAGTGCCGCGGGCGGGACGCCCGCGCCCCCGGTCTTGGGGCGCGAGCCATGCGTGGAGGGCGAGGGGGACGGCGGCGGGGAGGATGAGGATCCATCCGATGGGGCCCTTGGCGAGGAAGGCGGCAGCGGCGCAGGCGCCGGCGGGGAGGAGGGACCAGGGGCGGTTCTTGAGGTAGGCGTGGGCGAGGAAGGCGACGGAGGCGGCGACGGTGGAGGCGAGGAGGACGTCGGTGCGCATGCGGTGCATGTCGAGGAGGAAGAGGGGCATGGTCGCAAGGGCGAGGACGGCGAAGAGGGCGTCGCGGCGGCGTCCGCGCAGGAGCCAGCCAAGCCAAGCGGTGGCGGCGAGGGTGCCGAGGGCGCAAAGGGAGCAGCTGAGGCGGGCGGCGCCGACGTGGCCGAAGAGGGGGCCGAAGAGGTGGTCGAAGAGGTGGCCGCAGGCGCCGCAGAGCCAGAGGTAGAGGGGCGGTTTTTCGAGGAAGATGTCGCCGGCGAGGCGCGGTACGGCCCAGTCGCGGGTCTGCCACATGGTCTTGGCGATGCAGCAGACACGGGGTTCGTCGGGGGCCCAGAGGTCGTGGTCGACGATGCCGGCGAGGGTGAGCGCGGCGGCAAGGAGGAGGAGAAGGAGGGGGAGGAGGAGAGGACGAATGGGACGGACGGGACTCATGGGACGGATGGGATGGGGGGCGATATGGATGGTCTTCACGTTGCCGGGCGGCGGGGAGGGCCTTGACGGGTGGCTGCAAGGGAGGTCCACGGGCAATCCATGGGGTGGAACTTCCCTGCACTGGAAATTCCATCTATCGCTTCCAACACGGCAGTCATGGCATGCTTCCTTTCGACATGGTTCGTTTGTAGCAGAATCCCGCTCCGGACGGAATACCAATCGGCCACCCGCGGTCGTGGCTTGTGCAGGACAAAACAGTGACTTTGGATATAACGATAGGCAACAAGGGGAAAACTCCGATTTCTCCTTTCCCCCTTGGGGACACAATGACACCCCTTTCGATGGGGAATTCCGTGGTGTGCAGGTTGTTGTCGGATATGGACGGTCGCGCTTGCTTTGCGGGGACGGGGGTGGCAGTGTCGGAGGGATGGGAGCCGGAATGATACATTCGAGCATGAAAAGACAGGATTCGGGGGACGGGGAACGGGTATAAAGGGGGCGGAACAACGGAAGGAGCAACGACATGGAATGGCTGGCCTGCATCCGCAAAAGCATCGGGTTCATCGAAGCCCACTTGCTGGACGACATCAATGCGCAGGATGTCGCGCGGCAGGTGCACGTTTCGCCGTTCCTCCTGCAGAGAGGGTTTTCCGTGGTGACCGGGTTCGGCATCGCGGAATACATCCGCAACCGCCGGCTCCACCTGGCCGCCATCGACCTGGTGCGGGACGGCGGGAAGGTCATCGACATCGCGTTCCGCCACGGCTACGAGACGCCGGAGAGTTTCGCGAAGGCTTTCTCGCGGTTCCACGGCGCCAGTCCCTCGCAGGTGCGCAGCGGGCAGGCCGCCGCCCGGTCGTTCCTTCCGCTGTCGGTCAACATCCAAATCCACGGAGGAAACGAAATGAAATACAGGATCGCACCCATGTTCCCGTTCAAGGTCATCGGGTTCCAGAGGGAATTCGCCTGCGAGGGCGCCTGCGGGGAAATCCCGGCGTTCTGGGACGAAATCTGCGCGAAGTACGCGGCGAACGTCTATGCGGGGAACCCGCCGGCGAACCCGTGCGAGAAGGCGCTGGTGGACAACTGCATCGGCGAGTACGGGGTCTGCATCGACGACGTCGGGGGCGGCCGGTTCCGCTACCTGGTCGCCGGCAAGTACACCGGCGGCGGCGTCCCGGACGGGATGGCACTGCACGAGTTCCCGGCCGGCGAGTGGGCGGTGTTCGACTGCCACGGGCCGGTTCCCGGCGCCTTGCAGGAGATGAACACGCGCATCTTCAAGGAGTGGCTGCCGGGCAATCCAGACTGGGAACTCTCCGGCAACGCGACGATCGAGTGGTACGACTGCATCCACGGCGAGAAAACCGACCCCGACTACCACAGCGCCATCTGGCTCCCGGTGAAACGCAAGGCGGCGAAGTGACGCCGCCGGGGGGGGGCGGGGGGGCTGTTTTGCAAACAGGCCAAGGGGGCAAGGGGAATGTTGATCAGATAAGCTTCTCGTCCTCTCAGAAAGACAACTCCCCACTGGAGAATGCGCGTTCCCGTACGTGCCTGCGGCGCAAACACGGAGCGCGCGGAGGAAGGAGACACGGAGGTTGCCGGGAGGGGCTTCGCTCCGACGGCATCTTTTTCCCTGTCTTGGCCACCGGAAAAGAGGTTGGAGTGTGTTTTCGGAGCGTGGACACCCCTCCGGCAAACTCCAGCTCCCAAAAACCTCCGTGCCTCCTTCCTCCGTTCCATCCGTGTTTCGCGCCGCGAGCCTGTTTTCCAAAGAATCATCCTTACCTGGTCGGCATTCGGGGCAAGGGGAAAACACGAATCCGCAGGGTGGGGAGAGGGGGAATGTTCATGGTGGGAAGGATGGGGTGAAATGGGCGGTTTTGGCTGGTTTTCCCGTAATTGCAAAAATGGGGAGAAGACACAAAAAAGCCCGCGGCCGGAAGGGGCGCGCGGGCGGGGGCGGGGGCTTTGCCGCCGGTCACTCGTGGTCGTGGCCGTCGTAGAGGAGTTCGCCGGTGGCGCCGTTGCCGATGCGGAATTCTTCGATGTGCAGGTTGCTGTCGGAGACGAAGGTCAGCTGGGTGCCGCAGCGGCGCTCGAGGTCGATGAGGACTTGTTCGTCTTCGCGGCGCAGGCGGTCCATGATCATGGGGTTCACGGCGATGCGCAGGGGCAGGGTCTGGCCCTGGTGGCGCTTCATGATCTCCAGGATGCGGCGCTGGATGCGGACGGACATGGACAGGGTCGAGAGGACCTTGCCGCGGCCGCGGCAGTAGGGGCAGTCGGAGTAGTTGGCGGCGCGCAGGGATTCTTCCATGCGCTGGCGCGTCATCTCGATGAGGCCGAGCTGGGAGACGGGCAGGACGTTGGTTCGGGCCTTGTCTTTCTGGAGGGCTTCCTTGAGGGTGCGGTGGAGGGCGGTCTGGTTCTTCTTCTGCTTCATGTCGATGAAGTCGATGACGACGAGGCCGCCGACGTTGCGGAGCCGCAGCTGCCGGGCGATCTCGACGGCGGCTTCGGTGTTGACCTGCAGGATGTTTTCTTCCTGGGTCTTGCCGCCTTTGTGCCGGCCGGTGTTGACGTCGATGGCGACGAGGGCTTCGGTTTCGTCGAAGTAGAGGTAGGCGCCGGACTTGAGCCAGACTTTCCGGCGGTAGACGGCGTCGAGCTGCCGCTCGCAGTCGAATTGCTCGAAGATGGGCGCCGGGCCGTCGTAGAGCTTGACGCGGTTGCGCGCGCGCCGGGAGATGCGGGAGGTCATGTCGCGGATGCGCTCGAAGGTTTCGCGGTCGTCGATGACGATGCGGTCGATGTCTTCGGTGAGGGAGTCGCGCACGACGCGCTCGACGAGGTCGGGCTCGGAGTAGAGGCAGCAGGGGGCGGGCTTGTTCTTGATGCCGTCCTCGATCTTCTGCCACGTGTCGAGCAGCCCGCGCAGGTCGCGCACGAAGGAGGTCCCCCGCGCGCCGTCGCCCGCGGTGCGGATGATGAACCCGATGTTGGTGGGCATGGGCAGGCGCTTGAGGGCCTTTTTCAGGCGCTCGCGTTCCTTGGGGTCCTCGATCTTGCGGGAGACGCCCTTGAGCTTGGAGCCGGGCAACATGACGAGGTAGCGGCCGGGGATGGAGAGGTTGGCGGTGACGCGCGGGCCCTTGGTGGAGATGGGGCCCTTGGTGACCTGGACGATGATCTCGGAGCCGGGCGGGAAGAGTTTGGCCATCTCGCCGGGTTCGGCCTTCTTCTTGCGGGGGCGGTTGGAGGCGATGCCTTCCTCGGCTTCGAGGCGGGCGGCGTCCTCGGGGATCATGTCCCAGTAGTGGATGAAGGCGTTCTTCTTCATACCGATGTCGATGAAGGCGGCCTGGAGGCCGTCCTCGAGGTTCTGGATGCGGCCCTTGTAGATGCCGCCGACGATGCGCTCCTCGCTGGGCCGCTCGACGTGGAACTCCTCGAGGTGGCCGTCCTCGAGGATGGCCACGCGGGTTTCGAGCCGCTCGGCGTTGACGATGATTTCCCTTTTGACTTTCTTTTTCAAGACGATCCTTTTCAACCATTCAAACATTTCAACGTTCCTTGTCCGTGCGACGGTGCACGCAGACACTCTGCACCAGCCCGAATCCCGCCAGCGTGGACAGCAGGAACGAGCCGCCGCTGCTGACCAGCGGGAGCGGAAGCCCCGTGATCGGCAACAGGCCGACCGTCATCCCGATATTCACAAATGCGTGGCAAAACAACAAGCCGGCAATTCCAGTTGCGAGCAGGCTGCCTTCGGGGTCGCGCGCCGCGGCGGCCGCGCGCAGGTAGCACGCGAGGAGCACCGCGTACGCGGCCAGCAGCAGGCACGCGCCGATGAACCCCGTCTCCTCGGCGATGACCGGGAAGATGAAGTCGCTGGGCGAAACCGTGCGGGGCAGGAAGCCGAGCACGTTTTGCGTCCCGTTCAAAAACCCTTTTCCGTAAAGCCCGCCGGAGCCGACCGCGATGGCCGACTGCAGCGCGTTCCAGCCGGAAGAAAGCGGATCCCGCGACGGATCCAAAAACGTCAGGATGCGCTCCCGCTGGTAGTCGCCGAGCACGAACCAGCCGAGGGGGGCGCACGCGGCGCCGGCGGCGCCGACGGCAAGCAGGTGGCGCCAGGCGGCACCTCCCGCGACGAGCATGAAGAGGACGGTCGGGGGGATGACCATGGCCGTCCCGAGGTCCGGCTCCTCCAGGATGAGCAAAAACACCGGCGCCGCGAGCAGCATCGCCACCGCCACGAAGGCGAAACTCCGCTTTCCGATGGCCCCTCCCCCGAGCACCCGCGCGAGCAGCACCACGAGCGCGACCTTCGCGAACTCGCTCGGCTGCAGCAGCGCTGGCCCGATGCGGAGCCACCGCGATGCCCCGTACACCCGCACCCCGGCCACCAGCACCAGCGCGAGCCCCCCGACCGCGGCGAGCCAGAGCCACCACGCCCCGCGGATCCAGGCCCGGTAATCGCAGAGCGCCAGCACGAGCGCCACGGCGCCGCCGACGATGCCCCACTGCACCTGCCGCCCGAACCACGCCCCGGCGATGCCCGTCTCCTCCCCGCGCCACGACGCCGAGTAAATGAAGCACAGCCCGCCCGCGAGCAGCCCGGCCGCCGCCGCGACGGCGAGCCAGTTCTGCGCGAGAAAGCGATGCCAGAGGCGCTGGAGGTGTTTCTTCATCTCAGCTCAGGCGCGGGCGCCCTTTGCACCCTTTGCGTCGGGAAAGGATCATGCGTGGGCCTCCTCTGCGGCGATGGGGGCGGGGAGGAGGTGCGCGGGGGCGTCGGGGGGGGATACGAGGACGCATTCCGCCTCCGGGTAGGCTTTGCGGAAGGTCGGGCAGACCGTGCCGCGCGTTTTCCGCGGGTTCCACTTGAGCTCGCAGGCCTTGAGGCCCGAGGCCGACTCTTCGACGAGGTCCACTTCCTGCCGCTGCGTGGTGCGCCAGAAGTACATGCGCGTTTCCGGGGCGTCGGCGAGGAGGCGCTTGCGGCGCTCGGCGATGTACCAGTTCTCCCAGAGGTGGCCCGCTTCGTCGGCGCCGCGCTGCGCGAGGGGGCGCCAGTCGCCGAGAACGTAGTTGCGGATGCCGCAGTCGCAGAAGTACACCTTGCGGCTCTTCTTCAGTTCGTTGCGCAGGTTCCGCGACCAGCTGCACAGGCGGAAGACGATGAAGGCCTTTTCGAGGATGTCGATGTATTTCGAAACCGTCTTGGCGTCGCAGCCCGCCAGTTGCCCGAGTTCGTTGCAGGAGACTTCCTGCCCGATCTGGAAGGCCAGCGCCCGCAGCAGCTTGTCGAGCAGTTCGGGGCGCTTGATTTCGTCGTGCTTGAGGATGTCCTTGTAGAGGTAGCCCTTGCCGATGGCGCGGATGCGGTCGGTTTCGTCGCCGGGATGCGCGACGACGTCGGGATAGGAGCCGTGGACGAGGCGGCGCTCCAGCTCGCGCATCTCTTCGAGCGGGGAGGAGAGCGCGGCGAGTTCCGCGAAGGAGGGCGGCAGGAGCGTGTATTCGAACTTCCGGCCCGTGAGCGGTTCTTCGGTCTGCTCCGCGAGGTCCTCGCTCGACGAGCCGGACGCGATGGCCTGGATGCCCGGCAGCTTGTCGGACAGGCGTTTCAGCACCCAGCCGATGCCGGGCACCTTGTGGGCTTCGTCGATGAACAGGACCTTCTTTTTGCCGATCAGCAGCTTGAGCCGCTCCGCGGAGGCGTCGGCCAGCAGTTCGCGGTCGGCCGTTTCGTCGCCGTTGAAGGTGACGGTGTCCGCGGCCAACCCGGATTCCGCCAGGTAATGCTCGATGGCCGTGGTCTTGCCGGACTGGCGCGGGCCGTACACGACGAGAACCTTCCCGGCGAACATCCGCCGGGCCAGAAACGCATCGATTTCCCGTTTGATGAACATCTTGCCTGTCACCCCATGCGCGGACTCTGCCACGGAATGTTCCGGGAGTCAAATCCAAAAAAGTGATAATAATTCGGGATTTGAATCCTGAAACATTCGGATGTCCGGCGCACCCCCTTGGGGAGGGGAGGAACCGCGGGGGAACGGCATCCTGCCGCCCCCTCCCGCAAGGGAAACCCAAGGAGTGCCCACTCTCCAAGTTGCTGCCGCCGTTTGTCGCAATCCAGAAGAGAACGGGACAGCAGGACAGAACAAGTCCTTGTGGTTCCATGCTCGTGAGAGTGGAACGGTTCAAGAAATCATGCATCCTCAATCTTTTGTCCCGTCGGCATTTCCGCTGCGGACGCGCAGAAGCGCGTCCCTCCCCGTGGAGAGCGCCCCGGGAGGGTCGCGCTTCCGCGCGACCTTGTGGGTGGGAAATGTCTGGG
The DNA here is from genome assembly GCA_017540905.1 of Kiritimatiellia bacterium. Taxonomy (GTDB): domain Bacteria; phylum Verrucomicrobiota; class Kiritimatiellia; order CAIQIC01; family Lenti-01; genus CACXEY01. Next base: position 7,615 of record JAFYAC010000037.1, read on the forward strand.
AAGTTGCAGAAATACTTGGTTCTTCGGGAATTATAGTGGATGGGGGGATGGCCAAGAGATTGTGGAGAGATATTTGGAGAATGGAGAGTGCGCGAGCATTCGCCCCCCTCCGAGAGGGGGGTGCCGCCCGAAGGAAGATGGCTTGTGGATTGCGAGTTCGGAGCGGAAGAAAAGGGCGGCGGGGGAGTACTGCGGGTGGCCGTCGATGCAGGCTTTCGCATGGGCCATCCGCGGAGGGATTGTTTCGTTTGTTGCCGGTGGAAAGTCGTGATTGCCGCGACGGCCGACCGCAGTACTCCCCCCGTCGCGGCCCCTGCCGCTTGTCTTTTGCCATGCATCCGCCTTCCATTCATGGCCGCGCCACCCCCCTCTCGGAGGGGGGCGGGGCCTGTCGCCCTCCTTGTGCCTTGTATTCGTGGGATTCCGGAGGTGGTTTCCACTATAATCCCCGAAGCACCAAAAACGTAAACCGCTCGAGCCGCCAAGCGGGGGAGGGTCAAGGCGCCGGCTCGTCGGGCGGGGCGTCGTCCGGGGGGGCGGCTGGAGGCGCGTCGGGGGGGGCGGCGGGGAGAGGGGCCGGTTCGGGGGCGGCGGGCGGGGGCGCCGCAGCGGGCACGGGCGCCGGTTCGGGGGCGGCGAGGCCGTCGACTTCGCGGAGGATCTGGTCGAGCATGCGTTTGGCCTTTGGGGCGACGGTGGAGCCGCCGGAGGCGCCGTCTTCCACCAGCATCGCAAAGGCGTAGCGCGGGGTGTCGTAGGGGGCGAAGCCGATGAACCACGTCATCTTGCGGCCGGCGCCCTTGATGCCGTATTCGGCGGTGCCGGTCTTGCCCGCGACCGTCACGTAGGGGAGGCGCGCCCGCTTGCCGGAGCCGTCGGCGGCGTTGACGACGTCGCGCATGCCTTCGCGGATGGCCGCGATGTGGTCTTTTTTCCACGCGGGCTGGTGGGCGGCCAGGGCGGCGGGGACTTCCTGCAAGGTCCCGGCGGCGGTGCGGATGTTCAGCACGAGCCGCGGCCGCCAGAGGGTGCCGCCGTTCGCCAGCGCGGCGCAGTAGAGGGCCTGCTGCAAGGGGGTCACGAGGAGGGCGCCCTGGCCGATGGCCTGGTTGCAGGTGTCGCCGTCGCGCCAGCCGTCCTTGAGGCGCCGGCGCTTCCAGTCGGCGTCGGGGACGAGGCCCGCGCGCTCGGCGTCGAGGGCGATGCCGGTGGGCTCGCCGAAGCCGCAGGAGCGCGCCATCCGCTGGATCGCCGGCGCGCCCGCGAGGAGGGCGGCGTGGAAGAGGTAGACGTTGCAGGAGTAGCGGACGGCGTGGCGCAGGTCGATGGTGCCGTGCCCCCAGCTCTGCCAGCAGCGGAAGACGGCGGTGCCGAGGTCGAAGCGCCCGGGGCAGTCGAAGCGGGTGGCGGGCGTGACGGCGCCCTCGCCCAGCGCGGCGAGGAGGGTCACGGGCTTGAAGGTGGACCCGGGGGCGTATTCGCCCAGCGCGGCGCGGTTGAAGAGGGGGCGGTTGGTGTCGGAGAGCATCTGCTTCCAGAGGGCGGCGGGGATGGAGGGGACGAAGGCGTTGGGGTCGTAGCCGGGGACGCTCGCCAGCGCCAGGACGTCGCCGCTCCGCGGATCGACGACGACCGCCGCTCCGCGCTCGCCCGCGAGGGCGTCCTCGGCGGCCTTCTGGATGCGGGCGTCGATGGCGAGGGTGACGGTGCCGCCGTGCCCGGGGGGGCGCTGGGAGACTTCGTCGAACCGGTAGCCGGCGACGTCCACCTGCAGGTCCAGCCGCCCGCCGTCAGAGGCCTGCAGGACGCCGTTGCAGCTTTTTTCGACGCCGCTGCGCCCGGTCATCTCGGGGAGGTAGAAGTTGTAGCGCTCGGGGTTGCCGTCGTCGTCGAGGGGGACGGGCAGGTTGGTTTCGGCGGCGCGCCCGATGTAGCCGAGCAGGTGGCACGCGAGCTTGCCGCCCGGATAGACGCGCACGGGCTCGACGGTCAGTTCGGTGCCGGGGAAGGCGTCGGCGTGCTCGGCGTAGCGGGCGATGGCCGTCTCGTCGAGGTCGCGCCAGGCGACGAGGGGGAGCGGCGTGCGGCGGTTGAGGTGCATCTTGACGTCCTGCGCGGAGAGCATGCGCGGGCGGTCCATCGTCTCGGCGAGGCGGTCGAGCACGAGCCCCACCTGGTCGGCCGTCGAGCGCGAGCGGCTGGATTTGCGGATTTCCTCGGGATAGACGGAGAGGCAGTGGCTGGGACGGTTCTCGGCCATCGGCACCCCGTTGCGGTCCAGGATCGCCCCGCGGCTGCCCGAGAGGCGCACGCTCCGCAGGCTCTGGCGCTCCAGCCGGCGCTGGAAGTACCCCTCGCGCGCCACCTGCAACGTCCACAGCCGCGCCACCAGCACCCCGAAGAGCACCAGCATCGCCAGCCCCAGCACCGCGATGCGCCATGCGTGGATTTCCGCGTTGGTGCGGACCTTCTGCATCAGTCGCGGTCCTCCCAGATGCCCAGGAGCCGCTCCATCCAGCGCATCGCCGCGAACAGCAGCGGCACCGTCGCCGCGCCGAGCAGCGCGGAGCCCGCGACGCGGCGGCCCACGGCGTCGGCGCCGGCGAACTCGATGCCCTTCGCGCGCAGCGTCAGCGCCATCACGCCGGTGGCGACGGCCGAACAGAGCGCGCCGGCGAGCAGGAGCGTGCGGATCTTGTCGGTGCGCAGCGGGATGCGCAGGAGCATCGCGACGGCGCCCGCGGCCAGGAAGGCGAGCGCCGACGTCCCCAGCGGCGCCAGCGAAAGCGAATCCGCGAGCAGCGCCGCCAGCAGCACCGCCGCGAAGAACCACCGCCGCTTCTTGTTGTACGCCGCGTACAAAACCACTCCCAGCAAGAACGGGAACGACGGATGCCCCATGTGCCGCCACGCCGGCGCCAGCGCCTGCAGCGTCCCGCACGCCAGCAGCCAGAAGAGCAGCCAAAGCGCCGTGAAGAGCCCCGCCATCATTCCTACGGCTGCTCCTCCGCCGGCTCCGCCAGCTCATCCTCCGGCGCGTCCGCGAGGTCCGCGAGGCCGTCGGCGCCCGCGCCCGGCGCCTCCTCCGCGGCGGCCAACTCCGCCGCGGCGGCCAGGTCCGCGGCCGTCGCCGAAACGAACACATATTCCAGCAAATCCAGGTTCGCCGCCGGCTCCACGTCCGCCACCTGCTCCAGCCCCGACCCCTCCGGCCGCACGTTCCGCACCGTCCCGACGAGCACCCCCTTCGGGAAGAGCCCCCCCATGCCCGAGGTCACGATCTCGTCCCCGTCCCGCACGTCCGCCTTCGGCGAAAGATGCACCAGCCGGCAGAACGACTCCCCTCCGCCCAGCCCCCCCGTACCCTCCACCACCGCCGATGCCCCCGTCCGCTCGATCCGCACCGACACCTTGCACGCCGGGTCCGACAGCAGCAACACGTCCGCCGTGCGGTCCGACACGCTCACCGTCCGCCCCGCCAGCCCGTCCGCCGTCAGCACCGCGCGCCCCGCCGCGACCCCGGCCCGGCGCCCCTTGTCGATGCGCGCCGTGTTCCACCAGCCCGTACTGTCGCGTCCGATCACCTCGCACGCCACCAACTGGCTCGGCTGCGGACGCTGCAGGAAACCCAGCTGGTCGCGGAGCTTGCGGTTCTCCTCCTCCAGCTCCCGGGCCACGCGCAGCTCCCCGCGCAGGTACGCGATTTCCTCCGACAGCGCCCGGTTCTCCAGCGCCAGGTCCCCGATCCCCCGCACATACCTCCACGTCTCGCCGAGCTCCCGCATCCCCCCGCGCACCCCGGCCTGGAGCGGGCTGACCCCATCCCGTATCGCCCCTTTCACCCTCACCGTGGCCGACTCCGGCAAATTCATCACCGCCAGCACCCCCAGCGCCAGCACGCACAGCGCAATCCAGCCGCGTTCCTTCATGCCAAAACCCTCCATCCCGCCCCCGCTCGATTTTTCCAACGATTGGAAAAAAAGTTTCCAATGATTGGAAAAAACTTTTCCAATGGTTGGAAAACCCCGCCGATTTTTCCAATGATTGGAAAAAAATTACCGCCGTTTTCCAACGATTGGAAAAAATTTTCCGCTCCCTCCCCCGCGCCACGCCACGCCGCTCCCTCCCCCCGCCCGCCCTTCGGGCGCGGAAGGCAAACCGCAGAATCGAATGTCCGGCACTCCAAGTCCATAACCCCCGCATCCTACCGATTCCCCCGACGCCACCGCAAGGGGGAATCTTCCCCGCGCGGAAAATCCCGCTGCGGACGCGCAGAAGCGCGTCCCTCCCCCCGGAGACCGCCCCGGGAGGGTCGCGCTTCCGCGCGACCATGCGGCCGGGACCGCGCCTGGAAAGCGAAAGAAAAACCAGCCCCGCCAACGCGGAAAACAAGCGAAAATGCCAATGTTTTCCATAATCTCATGCCTCCCTCCGCCCCGTCCCCGGCGAAACGGAAGGGCGGGCGGCCGACCTGCCCCCCCCGTGCGCCCCATGGTGGGGCGAGCCGTCCCGGCGAGCCGGACGCTTGGGATGCGGCCGGGAGAGGAGTGGAAACCCACTGGGGGAGCTCCGCAGAACCAGAAGCCACTCTTCCCTCCAGCCGTGCGCACCCGGAAAGCGTTTGCCGGGCGTTTGCGGGGCGCGAAAGCCCCTCCCACAAACTCCCCCCAAAAACCTCCGTGCCTCCTTCCTCCGCCCCCTCCGTGTTTGCCGCCGCAGGCCCGTTTCCAGGCGGCGGATCGTGCATTCTGCATTGTTTCTTGACGGCCTTCCGCCGAAAACATAGAGTCGCGGCCATGGAGGCGCCTGCCGCCCGCTTCCATCCGCAACCCAACGGAAAGGACCCGCCATGTGGACGATATCCGAAGTCAAAGCCAAGGCCCGCGCGGCCTTCAAGGCCAACTACTGGCCCTGCGTCGCCGTGGCCTTGCTGGCCGGCGCCACCATGGGCAACTGCAACTTCCGGTTCAATGCCGGGGATTTGCCATGGACGCCGTCCTCCCCATCCGTGTCCTGCGATGCGGAGTCACCGCCCGCCGGCGGCGCAGGGGACGCGCAACCCCCGGCCGGGGAGGGCGGTGAGGTCGAAACCCGGTCTGCCGGAACCGACCGCATCCCTTCCGGCCCGGCGTGGTGTCCGGCGAATCCCGGCGCGTGGGTGATTGTCGCGGCCTTTGCCCTGGGCATTCCCGCCATGGTCCTCCTGCGGCTGCTGCTGCTCAATCCGCTGGCGGTGGGGTGCGCCAACTTCTTCCTGCGCAACACGTCCGGAAAGGCCGATTTCAATGCCGTCGGCACCCCCTTCCGCAGCTGGAAGCGGGTCGTCCGGGGGATGTTCCTCCGCGATTGGTACCTCTTCCTCTGGAGCCTGCCGGCGCTGCTTGCCTTCACGGGGCTGGTGCTGTGGGGGGTGGTGCTCCATGCCTCGCCACGGCCCGAAATCCTGGCCGCGTGCGGCGTGACCGCGTTGCTGTGGATTCCCGCCGCCGTCAAAAGCTACTCCTACCGCCTGGTCCCGTACCTCCTGGCCGACGATCCGGCGCTGTCCGGCCGCGAAGCCATCGACCGCTCCCGGGCGCTCATGGACGGGAACAAGGCGCGCGCGTTGCTCCTCGATCTCTCCTTCGCCGGCTGGATCCTCCTCTCCATCCTCACGCTCGGCATCCTGCTGGTCTTCCATGCCGGCCCCTACATCCAGTGCGCCAACGCCGGACTCTACCGCGCCCTGGTCCCGCCCCGCAGCGGGCCCGCCGTCCCGCCGCCCCTGCCGGACGGCCCCCGGCGCGGCGGCCGCGGACTGCTGTACGGCGGAATCGGCCTGGCGGCGCTCTTCATGGTCGCCTGCAGCGCGGCGATCGTCGCCGCCAGCGTGTGGATGTGCCGCGGCAGCGAGGCCACCATCGTGATCCGCGGCCAGTACGACACCCTGCCGCCGACCCCGGAAGACATCCGCCGGGAGTGGGGCGTCATCATCCACGACGTCCTGCACGTGGGCGAAGCCCCCGTGGCGGGAATCTTCCTCCAACCGTTGCGCGACGGAAACTTCCGGCTCCACGTCATGCGCGACGCGAAGGGGGCCCGCCACGTCTGCACCCGGACCGCGCAGGAGTACGCCCGCCTCAAAGCCGAGGGCGTCCCGCCCCGCTACCGCGGCCCCGACGACGACCTCTGGGCCTTCTCCTGCGGCCCGGAGCTCTTCCCCGCGCCCCCGGCCCCCTGATGGCCTCTTGCGGCCCCCGTGCCTGCGGCGCAAAACACGGAGCGCGCGGAGGAAGGAGACACGGAGTTTCTTGGGATGGAGCCTAATTCCCGTTTCCCTTGAGCAGTTCTGCGGCCAATACGCCGCAAAAGGACTGGATCTTGTTCCAGTCCTGCCACTCGGGGACCAGACGCTTGTACTCCGACAGATCCGTGCCGTCCAAATCGTACGGCATCGGATTGGCCAGCTGGACCAACAGCTGCTGGAACGGGGATGCGCCGTTGGATTGGGGATAAAGTCCGTCCAGGGCCCCCAGCGCGGCGGCGGTGCCGTCCGTTCCGAGCGCACGGGCGAGCGCGGCGAAGTCGAGGTAATCCCTCGTCGCGTTCCGCTTGAGGATGAGAATGGCCTTGATGCGGAGCATTTCCGCCCGCGTCGGCACCACGACCGTACCGCCGCCCGGCGCGGCCACGGTCTCGGTTTCCAGCGGGGCCAACCGGATGAGCTGGCGGATGCCGGTTTCGATGCCGTCCAACGACCCCAACACCAGCACGGGCCGGCGTACGCGGGCCGTCTTCCACCCGGCCACGGATTCGAGTTGGGCGAGCACCTCGTCGAAACGTCCGCGCAAATCGGCGAGGACATGGTCGGCGTCGACCGACAAGCGGTGCCCTTCGTGCGCGGCGGCGGCCGTCCCCCCCACCAGCACCGCGCCCGGCAGGATGCCCTGCAGGCGCGCGGCGGCGGAAAGCACCCGGTCCCACTCAGGCAAGGGCTTTGCCGGCATAAATCCTCCACAAATGGTGGCGCTGGGCGTACGGATCCGCACGGCGGGCTTCGCACACGCGCAACACCCGCTCCGCCGTGGACCGGTCCGCATCGGTCCGGTCGCGCAACGCGAGCCAGTCCTCCCATCCGCCGCGCTCGATGATGTCGTCGATGGCGGCGGAACTGAGTTCCGGGCCTTCCTGGAGATGGCGATGCTTCATGGCCGTTGCGTTCCCGTCCGGAAGCAGAGCCCCCGGCCGCCTTACGACGCGGCGACCTTGTGGAGGAAGTTCAGTTCGTGGAGAACGACGCCGGTGCCTTCGGCGACCGCCACGAGGGGATCCTCGGCGACGTGGACCGGCAGGCCCGTGTGCTCCGCGATCAGCTTGTCCAGGCCGCGCAGCTGGCTGGTGCCGCCCGCAAGCACGATGCCGCGGTCCACCAGGTCCGACGAGAGCTCCGGCGGGCAGCGTTCCAGCGTGATGCGGATGGCTTCGATGATGGCCGACACCGGCTCCTGCAGCGCCTCGCGCACTTCGTCCGAGGTGATCGTCAGCGTCTTGGGCAGGCCGGCGACCAGGTCGCGGCCCTTGACCTCGTAGCTCATCTCCTCCCCGAGGGGATAGGCCGAGCCGATGGCGATCTTGATTTCCTCGGCGGTGCGTTCGCCGATCATCAGGTTGTAGACGCGCTTGAGGTACTGGACGATCGCCTCGTCCATCTCGTCGCCGCCCACGCGCACGCTGCGGCTGATGACGATGCCGGCCAGCGAGATGATGGCCACCTCGGTGGTGCCGCCGCCCATGTCCACGATCATGTTGCCGGCCGGCTCCTGGACGGGCAGGCCGACGCCGATGGCGGCCGCCATCGGCTCCTCGATGAGGTACACCTCGCGGGCGCCGGCGGCCTCGGCGGAGTCGCGGACGGCGCGCTTCTCCACCTCGGTGATCCCGCTGGGGACCGAAATGATGATGCGCGGGCGGACGACCCAGCGGCGGTTGTGGGCCTTGCGGATGAAGTAGCGGAGCATGGCTTCGGTGACTTCGAAATCGGCGATGACGCCGGCCTTCATGGGGCGGATGGCGACGATGTTGCCGGGGGTGCGGCCGAGCATGCGCTTGGCCTCCTCGCCGACGGCGAGCACGCGGTGGGTGCCCTGCTGGATGGCTACGACGGAGGGCTCGCGGAGCATGATGCCGCGGTCCTTGACGTAGACCAGGGTGTTGGCGGTACCCAGATCAATGCCGATATCGTTGGAAAAATGACCTAAAAGCCAGCTGAACATGGGACTTGTTCCTGTTCGATGGGACACTGTTTCTTGTTAATACGACAAGCATCCACCATGCGCCAGCCCCCCTTTCCCGTCAAGTCCCAAATCGGCAAGCGCGCATATTTGTCCGTGCAGCGCGCCCCGGCTTGGCGGCGGGGGAGGGGGTGTGGTAGAAGGAAGGGATGGAGAACAAGGCGACATACCGGGCGGTGGCCTGGAGTTTTTTCAGGGTCGGCGCGGGGGCGTTCGGCGGGGGATGGGCGTCGTTGCCGGTGTTCGCCGCGGAGCTGGCGGGGCGGCGGGGGTGGTTCGCCGAAGAGGAGCTGGCGGAGATGTTCGCGCTGGCGCAGTCGGTTCCCGGGGTGATTTTGGTGAACTTCGCGGTGCTGGCGGGGGGGAGGCTCAAGGGGAAGCCGGGGGCGGTGCTGGCGGGTACGATGGCGGCGATGCCGGCGTTTCTGCTGATCCTGGGGGTGGCGGCGCTCTACGGGCGGGTGCCGGAGGGGAGTGTATGGCTGCGGCGGGTGCTGCTGGGGCTACAGGCGGGGGTGGTGGCGCTGATTGCGGCGGCGGGGGTGAATCTGGGGCGGCGGAACGTGCCGCCGGGGTGGAAGAAGGCGCTGGCGTGGGGGGCGGCAGTGGCGGTGTTGGCGGGGGCGATGCTGTGGGTCAAGGTGCCGCTCTGGGCGTGGCTGGTGGGAGGGGCGGTCGCAGGGGCGGCGTGGGAGTGGGGTAGGGGAAGGGGCCGGGGAAGGGGGAAGGCATGAGCGTGGTGGCGGCGCTTTTCGGGGTGTTTTTCAAGATCAGCCTGCTCTGCATCGGGGGCGGGTACAACATGATTCCGCTGATGCAGGAGGAGATGGCGGCGCGCGGGTGGCTGGATGCGGAGGGGTTCATGCAGGTGCTGGCGCTGTCGGAGGTGACGCCGGGGCCGGTGGCGGTCAATCTGGCGACGTTCGCGGGGTACCGGACGGCGGGGCTGGCGGGCGCGGCGGCGGCCACGGCCGGGGTAGGGTTGCCGGGAATGCTGATTCTGGTGTTGGTGGGGGGCGCGGTGGCGCGGTGGAGGGGGCACCGGGTGGTGCGGGCGGCGATGCGGGGCGTGATGCTGGTGCTGGTGGCGATGCTGGCCGCCACGGCGGTGCGGATGGCGCTCGCGCTGCCGCCGCTGGGGGGTGCGGCGCAGGCGGTGCGCTGGGGGGTGATGGGGGTGTGGACGGTGTTGTTCGCGCGGAGGGTGTTCTCGCCGGTGTGGGGGCTGGCGGCGGCGGTGCCGGTGGGGTTTTTGCTGGCGGGGATGGGGTGAAAAGGTTGAAAGGTTGAAGGGTTGAAAGGTTGAAGGGTTGAAAGGTTGAAAAGGGGGATTGGGGGAAGGCGGGTCAGTACTCGAGGAGGGGCTTGGCGATGGCGGAGGGGACGATTTCGAAGCGGGAGGGTTCCATGGAGTAGGAGGCGCGGCCCTTGGAGAGGGAGCGGAGGGTTGTCGCGTAGCCGAAGAGGCCCGCCAGGGGGACCGTCGCCTGGATGAGGCGGAGGCTGTCGCGGGTGGTCATGTCGGAGACCTGGCCGCGGCGGGTGTTGAGGTCGGCCAGGACGTCGCCGAGGTGTTCTTCGGGGGTCGTGATTTCGAGCTGCATCAGGGGTTCGAGGAGGGCCGGCGCGGCCTTGCCCACGGCTTCGCGGACCGCCATGGAGGCGGCGGTGCGGAAGGCGATGTCGGTGGAATCGGTGGGATGGAAGGCGCCGCCGTCGACGGTGACCGCGACGTCCACCAGCGGGTAGTTGCTCAGGACGCCGGTGGACAGGCCGTCGCGGATGCCTTCTTCGATGCAGGCGTGGTACTCGCGGGGGACGGTCTCGTTGGAAAGGTGGAACTCGACGGTGTTGCCGGCGCCGCGCGGGGCCGGGGCGACGGCGAGGGCGATGCGGCCGTAGTGGTGTTTGTCGCCGAGCATGCGGTCGAATTCGCTCTCGGCGTGTGCGGGGGCGGTCACGGTCTCCTTGTAGGCGACCATCGGCTTGCCGGCGTTGGCCTGCACGCGGAATTCGCGGAGCATCCGGTCGCGCAGGATTTCGAGGTGCAGTTCGCCCATGCCCTGCATGATGGTCTGGCCGGTCTCGGGGTTGACCCCTACGCGGAAGGTCGGGTCCTCTTCGGCCAGGTCGGCGAGGGCCGCCTGCATTTTTTCCTTGTCGGCTTGGGTCTTGGGTTCGATGGCCATGGAGATGACCGGCTCGGGGAATACGATGCGTTCGAGGACGACGGGTTTCTGCTCGGCGCAGAGGGTGTCGCCGGAGCCGACGCCCTTGATGCCCGCGATGGCGCCGATCTCGCCGCTGAAGAGGGCGTCGGTGTCGGTTCGCTGGTTGGCGTGGAGGCGCAGCAGCCGCATGAGGCGTTCGCGGCGGGCGGTGCGGGGGTTCCAGACGTTCGCGCCCTTGCGCAGGACGCCGGAATAGACGCGGACGTACACGACGCGCCCGACGAAGGGATCGGTCGCCACCTTGAACGCCATCGCGCAGAGCGGGCCGTCGTCGTCGGGCTTGCGCTCGAGGACGTCGCCGGTCTTGGGGTGGGTGCCGCGGATGGGGGGGACGTCGAGCGGCGAGGGGAGGTAGTCGACGATGGCGTCGAGCAGCGGCTGGATGCCCTGGTTGTGGAAGCTGGAGCCGCACAGGACGGGCACGACCTGGCCGGACACGGTCGCCGCGCGCAGGCCCGCCTTCAGGCGGTCGGCGGGGAGGTCGCCGTTTTCGAGGTAGGCGGAGAGGAGGTCCTCGGAGGTCTCGGCGACGGCTTCGAGGAGGCGCTCGCGGGCGGCCGCGGCGTCGGCGGCCAGCGCGTCGGGGATGGCGGAGGCGACGACGTCGCTCCCGAGCTCGCCCTGGAAGCGCAGCGCGCGCATGGCGATGAGGTCGACGACGCCCTCGAAGGCGTCCTCGGCGCCGATCGGCAGCTGCACGGGCACGGCGTTGGCGTGGAGCTTGGCGCGCATTTCCTCGACGACGCGCGCGAAGCGGGCGCCGGTGCGGTCCATCTTGTTGACGAAGGCGATGCGCGGGACGCCGTACCGGTCGGCCTGGCGCCAGACGGTTTCGCTCTGGGGCTGCACGCCGCCGACGGCGCAGAAGACGCCGACCGCGCCGTCGAGCACGCGCAGGGAGCGCTCGACCTCGGCCGTGAAGTCGACGTGTCCGGGGGTGTCGATGACGTTGATCTGCCGGCCGTTCCAGAAGCAGGTGGTGTCGGCGCTGGTGATGGTGATGCCGCGCTCCTGCTCCTGGGCCATCCAGTCCATGACGGCGGTGCCGTCGTGGACCTCGCCCATCTTGTGGACCTTGCCGGAGTAGAAGAGGATGCGCTCGGTGGTGGTGGTCTTGCCGGCGTCGATGTGCGCGACGATGCCGATGTTGCGGATGTCCGCGAGGGGGTATTCGCGGGCGGAAGCGGCGGGTGCGGATTTGGAGTCTTTGGCCATGGGGGTTCCTCTTCGGGGAAAAACTGCGCGGAAGCCTACCACCAACCTCCGCCGTCCGCCAACCGGAAAAGGGAGCGCCGGCCGCCGCCGCCCCCGGGGGGTGCACAATCTGCTGCCTCACCGTCAAGGGGCGGGTTTTCCAATGATTGGAAAATATTTTTCCAATGGTTGGAAAAATCCGGCCGTTTTTCCAATGATTGAAAAAAATTTTCGGCGGTTTTCCAATGATTGGAAATCTTTTTCTGGAAGAAATCTGTCAGACAATTTCCGAGAATTTTGAAAGAGAGACAACTTGGACAACACGGGACAACTTATGCAAGGGTGCCGGGCGGACAACTCCGCCCGGCGGAAGTCGGAACTTGTTTGCCAGAGTTGAAAACCGACAGTTGAAAAGGGCCTGCGGTCCTGAACGCCCCCACGTCTCGAACCGCAGGTTGTCCAATCGATGTCAACTACAGTTCGTCCGCTCCGGCAGTGGCATCAAGAACGATGGTCTTTTTTCCAGCTTCCTTCCGAGCCTTCTTCGCAGCATCGTCCAACTTGGAAATTGCTAGATATGCACTTAACTCCAAGTTCAAGGTGTATCCCTCATAGTCACTCACAAAAACCACGATTTGACAGTCATTATCCCCGCGCCAGTTGTATCCATCACATCCTGAGTACCAACCACCTTCCCTAAACTTGATTCCAAATTTCTTTTCCAGCAATTCGACAAGGGCCGCTATTTCTTTCGCCACGCTTTCTCGCGAAACATCTGTGATATCTGTTTTCAACGTCACTTGATCCAAATGCAACCCAACTCCACGATCATAAAACGACACAGTGGCATGTGTAAAAAGGCGAAATGGTTTGGCCAAGCGGTATGTGACTTTGCACCCCCCATCACCGCTCCACCTTCCCTTCAACACCTCATCCACAAAATCCTGCACAGGGGTTCCGTCATCATTTTGGAGCAAAGGCCGCACTTGGCTCGGCGGCACTCCGAGCTTGAACCCACACAGGGATTTGATGGGGATGTCCACTTCATATGCTCCCTGTTCGGCGGCTTCTTCGCGCGCTTTCTTCTTTGCCTCTTCCTCAGCTTTTCTTTGTGCCTCCCGAGCCTCTTCCTCGGCTTTCCTCTGGGCTTCCCTGGCTTCTTCCTCGGCTTTTCTCTGGGCTTCCTTGGCCTCTTCCTCGGCTTCAAGCTCCTGTTTGACTTTTTCGACTTTTGCCAACAGATTTTTGTCGGTTACTTCGACATAGCGTGGCACAGTGCGTTCGGCCCCAAGCGCGGTTTCGTATTCCATCGTCCCCCTGCGAATGTAGTACCCTGCATCCAACTGTTCGCCGTCCTCGTAACGTCTTTTCGTCTCTACCCAGATTACTCGATCTGAATCTTCGATTTCCACCAAGTTGCCTTTTTTCGTGGCTTGCATCACCTTGATGGGCGGAAGGTACGAATCATTGAATACCATTCCAAATGCGCCGACGGCACGGGGAAGATGCTGGTAAATCTCCCCTTCGTCCTTTGGAAAGCCCTTGAACACGCTGTCGAAATACTCCCCTGAATATTTCCAGTCGCTCCCAATGTCGTTGCTCCCGCTGCAACCGCATAGCATCAGTAACAGAAAAACAACAGCCAGTCCTCCGAGGCCCACCGCCGTGCCTTTCTCTTTGACCGCCAGCCAAATGCCGTTTGATTGTCCCTTCTTTTGGATGTCCATGGTTATTCTCCTATTATTTTTTTCAAAATGGCCACACACGGCCCTTCATTCCAATACTCGCGCCCCACCCGCAAAATCTTTCATGAACCGAAATAAAAATTCCGCCACCCGACTCTTGCCCCGGGGGCGGGCAAACAGCTTCCGCGGAATGCCGTTCCAGGATTTCAAGCCGATTGTTTGTCCAAGGGGTTTCATGCTCGTTATGCGCATGCCAATCCAACTTGCATGGAACGGGAGCATGGAAAAGCGCGTCCTCGCACCATGCTCGCTTCGGAGGCCCAGCCACGGACCCGCTTGAACCACATGTCGAGAACGCGCCCGGTGGGGCGCGTTTCTGCTTATTGGTTCAAGCAAAGCCGTGAAGCTTGCTGGTATTCCGACGTTGGAAATGTGTGGCTGGTTTTCCGAAGCGACGTCGTTTAGCAGTTACGCTAAAATTGGGTTGTCAAAGTCGAAATGTCGTCGTTCGTGGTTGTCCTTTGTTCCGGGATTGCCTTTGGGTGCCGCGACCGGGGGCATCCGGCAAGAATCCCATTGGTGTCACTCTGCCCTACCGCATCCGCGGCATCAAGTCCAAACTTGCGCGGTGCGGACGCCGTGGCAAGTGAAGAGCAGGCAGTGACAAGATGCGGTGCTCCCGCCGCGCGGGCGGGGAGTGGAAGGGGAAGCGGGCGGGCTGCCCAGGACGCTTCTGAAAAGCGGAAAACAAGCGAAAAGACCAATGTTTTCCTTGATATCGCGACTGGCGGCGCGGCTGGGGCGGGTTGCGTTTTTCTGTGGCGTCCCAGAAGTTTCCCAACAACGAGGTCGCGCGGACGCGCGACCCTCCCGGTGCGCTCTCCACGGGGAGGGACGCGCTTCTGCGCGTCAGCAGTGGAAATGCCTGGCGGGACAATGGATGGGGCCACGCCATTTCTTGTTCCGCTCTGGAAGCCGCCTCTCCGGAAGTGGCGCGATGGTTGTTCAGGAGGTTCGGCGCCACTTCCGGGGGTGCGGCATCCTGCCGCGCCCTTGCGGGTGGGGAGTGGATGGGAGAGCGGGTGGGGCCGCCCACCCCAAAGGCGGGGGAAGGGGGGGCGGTTGTTCATGATGCTGGGCGTGGTGGGGAATCTGCGGAAAAACGATGGTTTTTCCGTAATTGCAAGAATGTTCGTGCAGGGGGGCGGGGAGACGGGACGGGGGGATGCAGGTGCGGCGGGGGGTGCGGCGGGGGTCAGGCGTCCTGGAGGAGGGCGTCGGTGAAGGAGGCGGGGTCGAAGGGGGCGAGGTCGTCTTCGCCTTCGCCGAGGCCGGCGTAGAGGATGGGGATGCCGAGTTCGCGGCGGACGGAGTAGAGGAAGCCGGCCTTGGAGGAGCCGTCGAGTTTGGTGATGACGGCGCCGGTCAGGGGGGTGGCTTCGTGGAAGAGCCGGGCCTGGGAGACGGCGTTCTGGCCGAGCATGGCGTCGAGGACGATCCAAGTGTGGTGGGGGGCGCCGGGAAGGCGTTTGGCGATGGCGGCGCGGGTCTTCTGGAGTTCGCGCATGAGGGGTTCGCGGGTGTGCATGCGGCCGGCGGTGTCGATGATGGCCAGGTCACAATGGCGCGCGAGGGCGGAGTCGACGGCGTCAAAGGCGACGGCGGCGGCATCGGCGCCGGTGGGGCCGCCGACGCAGGGGCAGCCGAGGCGGTCGGCCCAGATGCGCAGTTGGCTGGAGCCGGCGGCGCGGAAGGTGTCGGCCGCGCCCAGCAGGGGGCGCTTGCCGGCGCGCTGGGCGAGGCGGGCGAGTTTGGCGGCGGTGGTGGTCTTGCCGGAGCCGTTGATGCCGACGAGGAGGACGACGCCGGGCGCGGGAATGGAGGCCCAGTCGGGCGGTCCGGATCCTTCGAGGGCGCCGAGGAGGACGCGCCGGAAGGTGTCGCGGGGGGGCTCGGAGCGGGTGGAGGCTTTTTCCCATTCGGCGATGAGTTCGCGGATGAGCGCCATGGGGACGTCGGCCATGACGAGCAGGTCGGTGAGTTCTTCGACGGTTTCGGGCGCGGGGCGGGCGCCGCCGCCGAAGACGCTGCGCAGGGCGCCCGCGATGCGGTCGCGGGTTTTCTTGAGGCCGGCGAACCAGGAGCTCACGGGGCGGGCTCCTCGGAGGGGGCGGCGGGGGGCGCCGGCGTGTCCGCCGGGGCGCGGGAGGGGGAAACCTTGCGCTCGTCGACGGCGTCGCGGGCGGGGCGGTCGAGGCCCATGCGGACGCGGTCGAGGATGCCGTTGACGAATTTGCCGGATTCGACGGAGGAGAAGGCCTTGGCGAGGTCGACGGCTTCGTTGATGGAGACGACGGGGGGGATGTCGTCGCGGTGGAGCATTTCGTAGACGGCGATGCGCATGACGTTGCGGTCGACGATGCCCATGCGGTCGATTTCCCAGTTCTCGGCGTATTTTTCGATCAGCGGGTCGATTTCCTTGTGGTGGGCGATGACGCCGCGGGCGAGTTCTTCGGCGAAGCGGCGGGCCTTGGCGCGGCCCTTGGCGGCGTGGGCGCTGTCGGCGGGGTCCTTGGCGGAGGCGGCGGCCTCGGAGGGGGAGGCGGCCGCCCACTCGTCCTGGAACTGCCAGAAGAGCTGGAAGGCCTTGTCGAGGGAGGCGTCCTGGTTGAATTCGGACTGGAAGAGGAATTGGAGGGCCCATTCGCGGGCGTCGTGGCGGAGTCCCATGGGGCGGTCCTTTCCTTAGGGGAGTTGGCGGAGGAGGTTGGCCATCTCGATGGCGGTCTGGGCGGCGGACCATCCGCGGTTGCCGGCCTTGGAGCCGCAGCGCTCGACGGCCTGGTCGAGGTTCTCGGCGGCGACGATGCCGTCGATGACGGGGATGCCGCTGTCGAGGGCGATCTGCGCGATGGCGCGGGTGACCTGGGCGTTGATGAGCCCGGCGTGGGCGGTGGAGCCCTGTATGACGGCGCCGAGGGCGACCAGGGCGTCGTACTTGCCGGAGGCGGCGAGGCGCTTGAGGGCGAGGGGCTGCTCGAAGGCGCCCGGCACCCACGCGACGGCGATGTCCGCCGGCGCGGCGCCGTGGCGGGCGAGGCAGTCGAGCGCGCCCTTGAGGAGCTGGCCCGTGAAGAGGTCGTTGAAGCGGCTGGCGACGATGCCGAAGCGGAGGCCTTTGGCGTCGAGCATTCCGGTGTATTCCTGGCAGTCCATGCGGTTCTCCTTTGCGTTCAGATGAGGTGGCCCATCTTCTGTTTCTTGGTTTCGAGGTAGCGGGCGTCGTCGGGGGTCGGGGGGATGACGATGGGCACGCGCTCGGCGATTTCGATGCCGTAGCCGCGCAGGCCGGCGATCTTGCGGGGGTTGTTGGTCAGCAGGCGCAGGCGCACGATGCCCAGGTCGAGGAGCATCTGGGCGCCGGTGCCGTATTCGCGCAGGTCGGGCGCGAAGCCGAGTTCGAGGTTGGCTTCGACGGTGTCGAGGCCCTTTTCCTGGAGGGCGTAGGCGCGGATCTTGGCGGCGAGGCCGATGCCGCGGCCCTCCTGGCGCATGTAGAGGACGGCGCCCGTGCCGGCGGCTTCGATGCGGCGCATCGCCTCGTGCAGCTGGGAGCCGCAGTCGCAGCGGGCGGCGCCGAAGACGTC
>JAFYAC010000116.1 GCA_017540905.1 Kiritimatiellia bacterium
GCTGCTTGCGGACGGTGCCCGCGGAGGGGGCGGTGTCCGGCCGGTGGGTGTACGCGGGGGCCAGTTGCTGCGCGCTTGCGGGAGGCACGGCGGGCGGCGCCGCCACGAGGAGGCCGACAAGGAGCGCTCCGCCAAGACCCAACCGATGCCCGAACCGTAGAGTGTGCAGTGTTTCCATACCGCCCTTCTTACAAGGAATGGGGGTCCAAGACAAGATTGTTTTCGGTTCTCCGGAAATTCCCCCTGAATCATGGATGAAGGGTGGCGCTTGGCGGGGGCGGGGAACCGCGCGCGGGGCCGTCAGGGGGCGGGGGGGCGACGGTTGCCTTCGAAGGGGCAGTCGCGGTCGAAGTCGGGGAGGAAGTCGCTGGTGTCGGAAAGGGGTTGGATGAAGAGGTTGACGAACCCGAGCTCGAGGGCGCAATCCACGGCCTCGCGGTATTCGTCGGCGGTGGGGGGGCGGTCGAACGGCGGGTGCGCGGCGGTGGCGGGGATGGGCGTGTACTGGCTCATCAGGGAGAGGGGGAGGTAGCGCCCGAACTCGGCGCGGAGCAGGCGGAGCGCTTGCTTGGTGTTTTCGAGATGCCCCGGCAGCAGCAGGTGGCGGACGAGGACGCCGGTGCGGGCCGTCTCGGTGCCGGAGGGGTCGAAGGGATCGAGGAAGCCGCGGGCGGCCACCATCGCGCGGAGGGCGTCCAGGGCGATGCGGGGGTAGCGGTCGTCGCCCATGACCGCGCGGGCGAGGGCGGGGTCGGCGAACTTGAAGTCGGGCAGGAAGACGTCGGCCAGCTCCGCCTGGCGCGCGACGAGGTCCGCGCTTTCGTAGCCGGAGGAGTTCCAGAGGAAGGGAATGGTTTCGCCTTCGCCGCGCAGCCGACGGCAGAGGAGCTCGATGTGCGGCCAGTAGTGTCCCGGGGTGACGAAGTTGAGGTTGTGGACGCCCTGCGAGACGAGGTCGAGGGCGAGCGAGTGGAAACCTTCGGCGTCCAGGACGCGTCCGGGCGTGCGTCCGGAGGAAATCTGCCAGTTCTGGCAGAAGAAGCAGTGGCACGCGCAGCCGGAAAAGAAGATGGCTCCGCTGCCGCGCTTGCCCGTGAAGCACGGTTCCTCGCCGAAATGCGGGCCCGCGGAGGCAATGCGCAGGACGGCGCTTTCGCCGCAGGCTCCGGGCCGGCCGGAGGTGCGGTCGGCGCCGCAGGCGCGGGGACAGAGGGTGCAGGCGCCGTAGGCGCGCATGGGGTCTGGATGGGGGGAGGACATTCGCCGGAGAGTACGCCGAGGAGGGTGCGGTGTCGGGTGGGCGGACGGGCCTGAAGGGGGCTCAGGCGGCCTATTCCTCCACTTCGACGCGGAGGTGGTCCATGATGAACTGGCGGCGGTCGGGGGTGTTGCCGCCCATGTAGAAGCGCAGGATCGGCGAGATGGTCGGTTCCTGGAATTTTTCGACGCGCACCGGCGTCAGCCGCATCTTGGGGCCGATGAAGGCCTTGAATTCGCCGGGGGATATTTCGCCGAGGCCTTTGAACCGGGTGGTCTCGGAGCCGCGCAGGGATTTCTGGGCGGCGTCGCGCTCGGCCTCGGTGTAGCAGTAGCGGGTCTCCTTCTTGTTGCGGACGCGGAAGAGCGGGGTCTCCAGGATCCAGAGGCGCCCGGAGTAGACCAGCGGCGCGAAGAAGCGCAGGAAGAAGGTCAGCAGGAGGTTGCGGATGTGCAGGCCGTCGACATCGGCGTCGGTGGCCATGATGACCTTTCCGAAGCGCAGGCCGGAGGTGGAGTCTTCGATGTTCAGCGCGCGCATGAGGTTGTAGAGTTCTTCGTTCTCGTACATGGCGGCGCGCGTCTTTTCGGCGACGTTGAGGGGCTTTCCGCGCAGGGTGAAGACGCCCTGGGTGTTGACGTTGCGGGTCTGGGTGATGGAACCGGCCGCGGAGAGGCCTTCGGTGATGAAGATCATGGATTCTTCGCCGCGGTGGCGCTTGGGGTCGAGGTGGACCTTGCAGTCCTTCAGCTGCGGGATGCGCAGGGATACGGCCTTGGAACGCTCGCGGGCCAGCTTCTTGACGGTCTGGAGTTCCTTGCGGACGGCGCGGGTCTCCTCGATTTTCTTGACGAGGATGTCGGCGGCCTCGGGGTTGCGGTGGAGGAGGTCCTCGACGATGTCGCGGATCCTGGCGACGAGGTCGGAGCGGATTTCGGTGTTGCCGAGCTTGTTCTTGGTCTGGCCCTCGAACTGCGGCTCCTGGATGCGGATGGAGATGGCGCCGGCGATGGATTCGCGGACTTCGTCGCCGTCGTACTTGGCCTTGGCGTATTCGTTGACGCCCTTGAGGAGTCCTTCGCGGAAGGCGGACAGGTGGGTGCCGCCGTCGGAGGTGTACTGGCCGTTGACGAAGGAGAAGAAGGTCTCGCTGTAGCGGTTGGTGTTGGTGAAGGCGAGTTCGAGGGTGGGGGAGCTGTAGCGGAGGGGCGGGTACAAGCCTTCGTCGCCGATCTCGTCGAGCAGGACGTCCACGAGGCCGTTCTCGGAGAGGTATTCCTCACCGTTGCAGACGATCTTCAGTCCCGGCTGCAGGCAGGCGCACAGGCGCAGGCGCTTGCTGACGTGCTCGGGCAGGAAGTCGGTCCCGGGGAAGATGTCGGCGTCGGGCGTGAACTCGATAAGCGTGCCGTCGGGTTCCTTGGGGCACTTGCCGGAGGATTGCGACTTGAGGACGCCGCGCTCGAAGACCGCCTCCGCGTACTCGCCGCCGCGGTGGGAGCGGACCCGGAAATGCGAGGAGAGCGCGTTGACGGCCTTGGTGCCGACGCCGTTGAGTCCGGCGGAGAACTGGAAGACGTCGTCGTTGTACTTGGCGCCGGTGTTGATGCGCGAGACGCAGTCGACGACCTTGCCGAGGGGGATGCCGCGGCCGTAGTCGCGGACGGTGACGTCGTGGCCGGCGATGGTGATGTCGATGCGCTTGCCGCAGCCCATGATGAACTCGTCGATGGAGTTGTCGACGACTTCCTTGAGCAGGATGTAGATGCCGTCGTCGTACTGGGTGCCGTTGCCGAGGCGCCCGATGTACATGCCGATGCGCTTGCGGATGTGCTCCAGCGAGGAAAGGGTCTGGATCTTGGATTCGTCGTAGATGGGTTTCGGTTTGGCCATATCGGGACAAGGAAAGCACAATCCGCGCCGGATTGCAAAGCGGAAGCGTCCGCGCGACCGCGCGAGCCGTGGGCGGGTGTGGGGGAAAAGGGTGAGGGTGAACTCCGATCAGGCAAGAATTCCCCGTTTGAAAACGGGCCCGCGGCGCGAAACACGGAGCGAGCGGAGGACGGAGACACGGAGTTGTTTTGATGGGGTGTTTGTTGGAAGAACCTTCGCGCCCGAAAAACACCGGGCAAACGCTTGAGCGGGACGTTTGGGGACGCGAGAAGCTTCCTCCCGGCAAAATCTCCGTTGCGCTCGCCACGGGGAGGGACGCGCTTCTGCGCGTCCACGGGGAGCAGCGACGCAATGGGGGGAGGGCAAGGAAAAACCTGTCTTTTGCATGGTGCGGCCGGCCGGTAGGGGCCGACCTCCGGGCGGCCCATCATGGGCCATCCTGCCGCACGGCCCGCCCGGAGGTCGGGCCCTACCGAATGGAAGGCCCGACAAGAAATCGCAAAAAGGATGCCGCCGGAGCAAAGCCTCCTTCCGGCCGCCTCCGTGTCTCTCTGATCGGCTTTCGGAGCTATCCAGCCCCAGTAAGTCAAAGGGAGGAGTGAGGGATGTTCATGAGGGGGAGATGGTGGAAAAATATGAGGAATTGAGAGTATTTTCCTTGATATCGCGAATTGGGGACGGAGGAGGGAGGGGGGGAGAGGGGCAGGAGGGAATGCTGGTCAGACAAGCTTCGTCCACACATGGGACAAGCCCGCTCGCTTTCCTTTCTCTTCTGCCTGCGGCGCAAAACACGGAGCGCGCGGAGGAAGGAGACATGGAGGTTTTGCAGGGAGGAGCTTCACGCTTCCAAAAACGTCCCGTCCAGCGTTTGTCCGGCGTTTTCCGGGTGCGAAGTCTCCTCCAACAAACGCTCCATCCAAAAACTCTCCGTGTCTCCGTGCCTCCTTCCCCTCCGTGTTTGGCGCCGCAGGCCCCTCCCTCAAGGGAAAATCCTTATCTGATCGGCATTCGGAGCAGGCGCGATCAGGCGGGGAAGACGAAGCGGTAGGCGGGGAAGGTGAGGTAGGGGGCGGGGGTGGGGTCGGGATGCCAGCCGGCGGAGCGGAAGGCGGCGAGGGAGGGGGCGTTTTCGATGCGGACCCAGGCGGTCATGGGGCGGGGGTCGGGGTGCAGGAGGAGGTGATGGCGGGTGCCGTCGTTGATGAGGGGGGCGGAGAGGTGGCGGCCGCGGCAGGGGGGGGCGAGGTAGACGCTGATTTCGGGTTCGCCAAGGTGGTTGTCTTCGAAGCGGACGTAGCCGGCGGGGAGGCCGTCGTGTTCGGCGATGTAGAGGTGGCGGGTGGTGCCGAGGAGGGTTGTTTTATACCACTTCTGGTGGGTTTCCCAGGGGATGGGTTCGTGGGTGCGGAAGGTGTGCGCGAGGAGGGCCGGGTCGTTGGCCCAGGTCCAGACGAGGCGGCAGTCGGAGTCGGTGGCGGGGCGGAAGGTGAGGGGGGGGGAATTTTTGGGATTCATGGGATTTTTGGGATGGGTGGGATGGGGCCTCAGGGGGTGGGCGGGGTTTCGGGGTCGATGGTGGCGAGGGAGCCTTCGCGGCCGGGGGTGGTGTGGAGGTCGAGGCGGGCGGTGGGGAGGGTCGTCAGGTCGGCGGGGAGGAGGGTTTCCAGGGCGGTGAAGGTGTGGCCGGCGGAGAGGGCGCGGTCGAGGAAGTCGCGGAAGAGGGTGTGGCAGGCGACGCCTTCGGCTTCGGCGTGGATGCAGAGGACGCGGAGGGGGGTGGGGGTGGGGGCTTCGATGAGGGAGAGGAGGCGGGCGTTGTAGTTTTCGGCGGTGGTGCCGTCGCGGCCGATGAGTTCGTCGTAGGTGGGAAGGGTGGTGGGGATCTGGGGCTGGGGCGAGGGGGTGCCGTCGGGGAGAAGGGGGCGGAAGATGTAGCTGCCGCGGCAGTCGGAGTTGTAGCGGAGGGTGGGGAAGCCGGACTTGGCGAGGGCGGTGTCGGGGGAGGCTTGCCAGCCGGGGGCGGCGGAGGTGGTGACGGGACGGCCGAGGATGCGCTGGAGTTCGGCCATGCCGCGGGTGAGTTGGTCGGTGGCTTCGGCGCGGCCTTTTCCGGGATGCGCGGCGCGGGCTTGCCAGCCGTGGTGGTCCCAGGCGTGGAGGCCGATTTCGTGGCCGAGGTCGGCGGTCTGGCGGATGATGCTTTCGCAGCGGCGGCCGATGCGCGGGCCGGGGCCGAGGGTGCCCTTGAGGAGGATGTCCCAGCCGTAGAGGTTGGGGGCGTTGGAGTGGAGCATCTTCAGGAAGAACGCGGGCTTGAGAAGGCGGAAGAGGTGGCGGCCCATGTTGTCGGGGCCCACGGAGAAGTAGAAGGTGGCGCGCTGGCCGCGGTCGGCCAGCAGGCGCGCGAGGGGAAGGACGCCGAGGCGGGTGCCGCGGAGGGTGTCTACGTCGATTTTGAGGCCGATTTGCATGGGGGGCTCCTTTTGGAAAAACAACTAAAACAACTTGGAAGACAACTGGGGACAAGCGGGACGGACGGGACAGATGGGACAACCGGGACGGAGCGGACGGATTGTGGGGAGTTGTTTTTGGGTTGTTTGAGTTGTTTTCATTCTTGGGTGTAGGTGGGCGGGGTGTCGAGGGTCCAGCGGACGGTGAGGGGGGAGGCGGAGGGGCGGGTGAAACGGAGGGTGCGGGTGCCGTCGGGGGTGGTTTGGAGGCCGGTGCCGTCGTAGGTGGCGGAGGAGAGGTTGGCGAGGAGGGTGCGGAGGGCGTGGTAGGCGGGGCGGGGGCGGCGGGCGGCGGGGTCGGTGTCGTCGACGAGGCCGAAGCCGCGGGCGGCCAGACGGAACCAGTGGACGCGGGTGACGTGTCCGGAGGCCAGGGCGAGGAGAAGGTAGCGGGCCATGTAGGCGGCGTAGTTTTCTTCGGTGACGGAAGGGTCGTTGCGGCGCGGGTCGAGGGTTTCGTAGGGGGAGGTGACGGGGGACCAGGGTCCGGTGCCGAGCAGGGGCCAGTTGGTTTCGGTGATGGCGATGCGGTCGGATAAAAAACCGTGGACGCGGGCGGCGGCGCGGAGGAGGGCGCATTTGGCGACGAGGTCGAAGCGTCCCTGGAAGGCTTCGGGGGGGCCGCGGCGGTCGACGTACAAATGGTGCGAGAGGGCGCTGAAGGGGAGGGGCTTCTTTGTCGCGTGGAGGAAGGCGAGGAGGGCGTGGGGTTCGAAGTCGATGCAGGCGGGGCCGATGGTGGCGGCGCGGGGGCGGGCGGCGGAGAGGATGTCGCGGACGGGGGCGAGGAGGGTTTCGATTTCGCGCGGGTCCCAGAGGCCCCATTTGCAGCGGTTGACGGCGTGGCCGATCTCGATGGCGTCGGCCCAGTCGGAGGCGCGGGAATAGGCGAGTTCGACGAGGGCGCGCCAGGTGCCGGGGGCGGTGATGGCACGTCGGGATTGGAGGAGGGCGAGGGTGATCGGGTGGCCGGCGCGGCGGAGTTCGCCGGCGCGGTCGAGGGTCCAGTTCCAGTGGTCGGGGCCGAGGTGGTGGTGGAGGCGGAGAAGGACGGGCAGGGGGGCGGCGCCGGGCGGGCGGAGGCCGTCGAGTTCGGCGAGCTGGGGGGACCAGGTGGACGGGTCGGGGTCGAGGGTGACGCCGATGGCGCCCGCGAAAGGGACGGGGGTGCGGAAGGATTCGGCGAGCAGGCGGCGGTATTCGCGGCGGAGGGGGAGTCCGCGGCGGAGGGCGCCGGCGAGGGCGCAGGTGACGTTGGCGTTGGAGAGGTAGCGGTGGCGGTCGCGGGAGGTGTAGGCGGGGATGGGTTGTGAGGAGCGGTCGTCCCAGATCCAGAGGTCGCGGCCGCGGGTGCGGGGCGGGGCTTCGCCCCGGGCGCGGGCGGCGGCTTCGGCGCGGCGGATGCGGGCTTCGCGGATGGGGTGGCGGTAGGGGCGGAGGGCGGTGTGGCGGGCGAAGGCAGCGCGGGTCTTGGCTTCGGCGCGGAGGAGGGTTTTGGACGGGGTGTAGCCGCGGTTGTACATGGCCAGGAAGACGCGGCGGAAGTCGCTCGGCAGGTCGAGGCGGGCGAGGTCGGCGCCGCGCTGGGCGTCGGTGGGGGCCGGGTCGCAGGCGCACGCGCGGTTGAGGTCGAGGAAGAGGACGCGCCAGCCGTGCGGGGCGGCGGGGTCGCGCCGGAGGGGGATGTTCTGGTTGCCGAGGTCGCGGTGGACGAGGCCGGCGTCGTGGAAGGCGCGCACGGCGGTCGCGACGGCTTCGAGGAGGTCCATGAGGGGCGCGCAGAGGGGGGCTTCGGCGTAGATGCGCTCGAGTTCGGCGCGGAAGTCGGTGAGGCCGGGTTCGTACGCGGTCACGAGGCGGCTTTCGAGGAGGCGTCCGGTGCGCGGGTCGCGGCGTTCGAGGGCCGCCAGGGGCGCGGGGGTGCCGACGGCGGCGTCCTGCAGACGGCGGGCGTTCAGGAAGGCGCGCACGGCCTTGCCCGCGATGCCGAGACGGCGGGCGGCGGCATCGCGCCAGGCGGGGACGGGGCCGTAGGTTTTGACGACGAGGTCGTGCGGGCCGCCGCCGGGCAGGTCGTCGGGGGAGAGGACGATGCGGTCGAGGCGGTGGCGTCCGGGGGGACAGAGGAGGGTGCCGTGTGCGGCGAGGAGGTCGCCGAGGCGCGGTGCCAGCGGGCGCCAGGCGTCGGCGGGGGCGTCCGGGGCGAGCCACAGGGTCCAGCCGCCGGGGGCGTCGAGCCGCTGGTGGGCGGGGTCGGTCATTTGGTCGGCTGGGCCTCGGCGGCGCGGCGCTGCTGCTCGATTTCCATGAGCTTGGCGTACTTGAGGAAGACGCCGAAAGCCGAGATGTAGGCGACGATGAAGCCTTGCTTGCCGGACAGGAAGCCGCGCTTGAGGAAGTAGGATTTGAAGAAGCGCCAGGGCGGGCGGAAGAGGAGGTCGCGCCAGCGGAAGGGTTCGCCGTTGGCCGCCTTCTGCTTCGCCGAGATGGTCGAGAAGCGGTTGAGGGTGTTGATGTGGTCCGACATGTCGTCGTAGGTGAAGTGGTGGAGCGGGGCTTTGAGCGTCTTGACGGGGCCGGTGACGATGACGCGGTCGTGGGGTTCCTGGCCGCCGCTGTAGCCGCAGTCCTTGCGGAAGAGGCGGAGCTTCATGTCGGGATACCACTCGCCGTGGCGGATCCATTTGCCGAGGTAGTGGACCATGCGCGGGAACTGGTAGCCGACCGTCTCGCCGGGGCCGCGCTCGAACTCGGCTTCAATCTCCTCGCGGAGCTCGTCGGAGACCACTTCGTCGGCGTCCACGAAGAGGATCCACGGGTGGTTGGCCAGGGAGCGGATGTAGTTCTTCTGCGCGATGTAGCCTTCCCAGGGGTGCTGGACGACGTTGGGGGTGTACTGCTTGCAGATCTCGAACGTCCGGTCCTTGCTGTAGGAATCGACGACGATGATCTCGTCGCACCATTGCAGGCTGGCGAGGCAGGCGGCGATCTTGTCTTCTTCGTTGCCGGCGGTGACGCAGGCGGAAATCTTGAGGGAA
>JAFYAC010000038.1 GCA_017540905.1 Kiritimatiellia bacterium
CCTCCGCCTCCAAGAAAACCTCCTCCATCTTCCAGGAACTCGCCGACGCCCCCGCCATCGCCCCCATCTACGCCTTCCCCGTCACCGCCCCCGTCCTCCTCGCCCTCGGCGCAGGCGTATTCACCGCCTGCCTCGCCACCGAGACCGGCCGCGCCATCCTCTCCGAAATCAAGCGCTGCCGGCGCCTCCGCGAAAAACTCCCCGCCTCCCCCTCCCTGCGCGGCTCCCCTACACCGGAAGAACTCGAAGCCGACGGCGCACTCCAGCCCCGCACCTTGGCCATCCGCCTGCGCATCGGCTCCCGCCTGGCCGACCTCGAACCCACGCTGGCCCGCACCTACCGCCACAAAAAGCTCCCCAACGGCCAAAAGCGCCTCGCCGCCCGCGCTCCCGGCCTCAAGGGGTGGCTCGCCGACCGCCGCGTCACCCTCAACTACTCCACCCTCGTCCGCTACAAAAAACTCGCGCAGCGCCTCCGCCAGCTCCTCGCCCTCGACGACCGCCTCCCCCTCGAATGGCTCCTGCCCGGCGCATCCCCCGACCGCCCGCTCCCCGCCGACCTACAGGCCCCCTGCTCCGCCGCGCGCCGACGCCTCGCCCGCCTCCTGCGCGAGCACCGGAACTTCGACCGCCTGCGCAAGCACGTCGAGGCGAAGCTCGGCATCCCCGAGCTGCTGACCGTTCGCCGCAACGCCCGCCGCGCGAAGGAAGCGGCCCGCTCCCGCCGTTGGCTGGCGAAACAGAAGCCAATCCACCGCCAGTCGGTGGTCCTCGGCGACTACACGGTGAACGCGGACCCGACCCGACTGGACGCGACGGCACACGCCTTCGCCCGCTTCCTGCGCGAAAAAGAACTGCCGCCGAAACTCGCCGCGCACCGCGACCGCTTCCTCCGCCAGCTCGCCGACGCCTCCGCCACCTGACAGGCATACCCTCGCGCCCCCCTCCGCTTCAACGCCATCCGCTACGCATCGCACCAGTTGCGGATGGCCTCGCGGCATTGTCGGGGCCAGTCCCGAATGCTGATTAGATAAGCTCCGGCCACACATGGAACAAAGTCCGGCGGGAGGCGGAAGAGTGGAAGCAAAGACCGCGCTGTCCGGCAAGCACCCAGGTTGGGTGCGTTTTCCAAACGCGCGCAGCGAATGGTGGGAAGGGAGGGCTGGTTTTCATGTGTGGGAGAATGGGGGAAAAAGGCGGAAAACACCCATGATTACTGTAATTGCAAAAGTAAAGGAGGCGGGCGGGGTTGCGGTTCTTCCGGGGGCTCAGGAGCGGTGGGGGGGCGGGGTGGTGGCGTTCCCGGCGGGGCACCGCGCAGGGGGGAAAAAGGGAAGGTTGTAACTTTTCCGGGCGCCGGGGGTATGCAGGGCGGGACGGAGATGCTACCATCGGGCATCCAGCAAGGAACGGAGATACGACATGCAAGCCGCTTTCGAAGACATCCAACGACTCGCCGCCGGGAGGTGGCCGGACGCCTGTTCGACCGCAGGGGACCAGTGTTTCACCCTCGACGCGGGCGCGTTCCGCGCGGAGTTCTTCCGCGCGCCGGGGGACCCCGCCGGCGACGTGTGCGTGCGGGCCAAGGTGCTGGATCTGGGCGGGGTGCGCCGGGCGGGGGCCTTCGCGGTCGCGGCGGTGCAGGGGAATTACTTCTGGGGCGGGACGCGCGGGGCGACGCTGTCGCTCGGCTCCGACAACGCGCTGTGGCTGACCGAACGCCGCGAGGCGGCGGAGCTGGCGGACGCGGAGTCGCTGGAGGCGTGTCTGGCGGATTTCGCGCTGACGATCGACGACTGGCGGGAAAGGAGCGCGCTCTATGCCTGATCTCCGCGAGCAGTTCGAGGATGTCCTGGAGGAGTTCTCCGCGGCGACCGGCCTGGACGTGTCGCTGGTCGGGGACGCGGCGTGCCTGACGGTGGACGACGAGATCATCGTCAACATCCAGTACATGGACCGGTCGGACACGGTGCTGCTGTGGTCGCCGGTGGGAGGCTTCGGTGGCACGGACGCGCCGGACGCGGGGGCGAAGGCGCTGGCGCTGCTGCGGCTGGGGGACCTCGGCGGCCCCTCGGCGGGCTTCACGCTGGCGCTGGACGCGGATGCGGATGTGGTGCTCGCGCTCGACCGGCGCAGCGCGCGGGTGGTGTCGTCCGCGGACGCGCTGGCGGGCTGGATCGAGGCGCTCGTGCGCGCGGTACGCGCGGTGCGGGAGCATTTCGCCGTGAATTTCCCGGCGGGGGAGGACTGAGCCATGCCGAACTCTCCCGGAATCGTCGGACCGAACGTCCCCGTCATGCCGAACCCGCCGGTGGTGGACCCGGTGCCGCCGCAGGTGCCGCCGCCGCAGGTGCAACCGCCGCCGCAGGTGCAGCCGCCGCAGGTGCAGCCGGTCGACAACCAACCCGTCCACGACCCGGTGGTCCAGGATGTGGTGCTGAACGGCGCGGACGGGCCGAATTTCGAGAACGGCGCGGGGCAGGCGCTGCACCTGGCGCAGGCGCACGATCTGGGCAGCGGCCGCGACTGGGACATCTCGTCGGCGAAGGACGCCGCGGAGCTCGCCGCGCGGTCGGCCAAGCGCATACGGGAGATGGTGTCTGGGTCGGCCGATTTCCGGCAGTACGAAACGAACGTGGCCGATTTCGTGGCCGGGGTGCTCGACGCGCACCCGGAGGCCGAGGCGGCGATCGGCCCCGCCTACACGAAGCTGCTGCAGAAGCTCTCCGCGCTGCGCGACCTTCGCGCGGTCTTCGCCTCCGGCATCAAGGACGGCTCGAACCACGCGGACGACCCGCGCGCGGCGCTCGACTCCATCCGCAAGCACCTGCGCGTCTTCCGCTACGAGACGCAGCGGGTCCTCTCCAAGGCCGGCTTCGCGGCGGGCGCCCAGGAGAAGAACGAGCTCGCGATGCGCGCGATCCAGAACTTCTTCACCTTCGGCGCGAAGCACCACGTCTCGCTCGACGAGTTCCGCGCCATCGAGGACGCCGAGCGGGAATTCTTCGCCGCCGTCGGCGAGCTCGAGGCCGCCGTGGAGCGCATCGACCCGAACGCCGTGGAACCCGCCCAGCCGCCGAACTTCGCCCTCCGCGACGTCCTCCCGGCGGTGCTCGACCTCTCGCACCGGACGAACGAGCGGATCCGCGCCTTCCAGGACGCCGACGCCTCCACGGCGGCCCTCCGCGGCATCCTCGGCGAAATCCCCTCCAAGGGCGGCAGCCGCCGGGTCGACTTCACGGCCGGCATCGGCCTGCTGATCGGCCTGGGCTTCCCGGGCACCTTCGCGGCGGGGGCGAAGGTGGGCGCCCGCTTCAAGGTCTCCGCTGACATCTCGGTCCCCGACGGCGGCGGGCCGCTGACCGTCACCTTCCGCATCGGCGGCGGCGCGGAAGCCAAGGCTCTTCTGCGCGGGCTGCCCCTCACCAAGACCGCGTCGGTCAAGGCCGATGCCGGCCTCTCGGGCACCGCCGAGCACTTCACCACCCGCACCTACGCGACCGTCGACGACCTCATCCTCGACGCCCGCCGCAACAAACTCGCCTTCGGGCGCACCCTCCTCGGCTACGTCGCCCGCCCCTTCGTCGAGTTCGGCTCCGCGGTCGGGCGGCTCGGCAAGACCCTCTTCCGCTGGATGGGCCGCCGCAGCGACGAAACCAAGCTGGTCAACGCCAGCTACCTCGAACTCCTCAAGCACCGCGGCGTCGTCGGCGCCCTCGACGGCTTCCTCGCCCAGCGCGCCAACCCCATGGTCGTCTCCGAACGCACCGGCGTCCTCCTCACCGGCAACGTCGCCGCGCAGGCCTCCGGCAGCATCCTCGGCTTCGCGACCGCGGGCGCGTCCGGCTCCCTCGCGCGCTCCATCGAAGTGCGCGTGAAGGGCAAGATGTTCATCCCCGCGGCCCGCACCATCCGCCAAAGCGAAGACCCCCGCGCCCTGCTGCGCCCCGGACCGGGCGGCGGCGAACCCGCCATCCTGCCCCAGGTCCACTCCTACGACGAACTCCTCGCCTCCTACGAAGACCTCCTCGCCGCCCTCCGCGCCGCCCCCCCCAAGGACACCCCCGCCTGGGCCACCTTCGCCAACGCCGTGCGCACCCACCTCGTCGCGGCCGAAGCCCTGCACCGCGACGGCCACCTCACCCGCGAACAGGCCGACCGCCTGCTCGCCCGCTTCTCCGACCCCGGCGTCCGCATCCCGCCCGATATCTACCGCGAATACCTCATGGACGGCGTCGCCGGCGCCAAGCCCCCCAAGATTCGCACCTCCGCCCAGGGCGAAATCAAGGTCAGCGTCCTCTCCAAGCAGACCGACTCCTTCTTCGGCGGCCTCGTACCCAACCCCATCGCCGGGGCCGCCGTCGCCGGCGTCGCGCAGATCGCCCGCCGGAACATCGGCCTCGACAACCTCCTCCGCTACAGCTGGACGAGCGAAAAACCCGCCAACCCCGGCGCCGACCCCCGCCCCTGGGAAAACACCGTCAAGACCACCCGCCGCCTCTCCTTCATGTCCAACGCGCCGGTGCGGGCCATCCTCGACCACGTCGTCCGCGCCAAGATCGAGGCCCGCACCGGGACCCGCCCCGGCACCGAAGTCGACAAGGAAATCCGCGACGCCATGCTCAAGGAAGCGGCCATCACCCTCCTGCCCAAGATTGCCTTCGCCGGCGCCAAGAAAGCGGTCCTCGACTGGCTCGCCGTCCCCGAGAACCAGGAAAAACTCGCCCGCTTCGTCCTCGAGCACATCGACATTCCCCTCGGCATCCTGATCCCCTTCATCGAGCACCTCATCGAGAACCCCCTCGAAGCCATCGAAGACGCCTTCACCGCCTTCATCTACCTCCGCGGCACCGACATCGCCTGGCAGACCGAAAGAGTGCAGACCCTCGAATGGAGCTACGAAGACGGCAACCTCGTCGGCTACGCCCTCTACGACGAAACCAGCACCAAGACCGGCATCAGCGTCGATCCCGTCGGCGTGGGGCTGGGCGGTTCCGGGGACATCTCCTACACCGTCACCGAGTCCGTCAAGAAACAGGGCATGATGGTCAACCCGACCCTGACCACCCTGATGGGCAAGACCGAACAATTCCTCTTCGCCGACACCGGCGCCACGGCGCCCGGCAACTCCGAAGCCTTCAAGAACTGGCTCTGCAAGCACCGCGCGGCCATCGAAGACGCCATGCGGCCCATCCGCGACAACACCCCCGAAGCCCTTGCCATCAAGGCGCGGGCCATCGAAGCCACCGACGGCGACCCCTCGGCCGTCCGCGAAATCGAAACCGCGTGGAACGCCGTCCGCGACCTCCCCGATGCCGCCCTTCCCGAAGCCCACCTCGAAGCCCACCGCCGCCTCCTCACCACCCTCGTCACCGCCTTCCGCGCCCCCCTCGCCCGTGCCGCCGCCTGACGCGCGCAGCGTGGCGAGGCTTGTTCCCCGCCCCCCCCCCGCCCCCCGTCGCCTTTTGCACGGTCGGCGGGAGGGCCCGGCTCCGTCCGGGCCACGTCCAAGGGAAACGGGAAAGGCATTGCAGGTACGTCCTTTTGCATGGTCGCGGCAAAGCGCGGCCCTCCCCTCTTCAGGGCGTGGAGGGCGGAGGAAGCAACGTTCCCCAGTCGATGGCCGCGGCGGAGGACAGGGCGTCCTCCAGGCGGGCGAGGTAGTCGGCGCGGGGGATGGGCACCGCGCCGAAGCGGGCCATGTGGGGGGACGGGGTCTGGCAGTCGATGAAGGGGCATCCGGCCTCGAAGAGCGCGGTCGCCATCGCGGCGAAGGCGCACTTGGAGGCATCGGGAACGAGGTGGAACATGGACTCGCCGCAGAAGCACGCCCCGACGGCCACGCCGTAGAGGCCGCCCACGAGCTTCCCGCCAAGCCAAGCTTCGGCGGAATGCGCGTGGCCGGCGCGGTGCAGCGCGGTGTAGCCGCGGCGGAGGGACGGCGTGATCCACGTGTCCTCCCCGCCGGGACGCGGCGAGCGCGCGCACGCGGCGATGACTTCCGGGAAAGCGCGGTCGACCGTGATCCCGAACGGCCGCTTCTTCAGCATCCGCCGCAGGGTGTGCGGAACCCGGAAGTTCTCCCGCAACAGCACGAAGCGCGGGTCGGGGGAGTGCCATGTGACGAGGCCGCGCCAGACCGACCAGGGGAAGATTCCGCCGCGGTAGGCCGCCAAAAGGCGCGGAACGGAGTAGTCGCCGCCGAGCGCGAGCAGGCCATCCGGGTCGGGCGCGGCGAGCGACGCGGGAGGGAAGTCCGGCGAGCCGGGGTCCAGCAGCCAGGGGCCGGTGCGTGGGCGCCGCATCCGCTACACGCTTTCCACGGCGGCCCGCAGGCCGAGCTCGCGCAGTTCCGCCGCGTGCTTCTCGGCGTCGGGACGGGCTTCGACCTCGGCGATGGCCCGGCCGGTGTTGTGCGCTTCCAGCGCGATTGCCTCCGCCAGCGGCTCCGTGTGCCCGAACACGCCCATCAGCGCCGCGATCACGTGGTCGAACGTGTTGAAGTCGTCGTTGAAGAGCACGACCTG
This sequence comes from Kiritimatiellia bacterium, assembly GCA_017540905.1. GTDB lineage: Bacteria > Verrucomicrobiota > Kiritimatiellia > CAIQIC01 > Lenti-01 > CACXEY01. Next base: position 6,528 of record JAFYAC010000038.1, read on the forward strand.
GCTGTCCCAGCCCGTCCCCGTGCCGGTCGAGTCGAGCACGGCGGTCGCGGAATCGGCATCCTGGAGCGTGGCGGAGTCTCGCGGTTTCATGGTCGCCAGTCTAGCACGGCGCCCTGCCCGTGCGCAATCCCGGCCGCGCCCGGCGCGGTTTCATGGCGGGCAGGGGAAGGAAAAACAGGCGAAAAACAGAATGTTTTCCTTAATCTCGCGAATGGATCGGACGGCGCGCCCAGAGACCCTCCCGGGAGGGGGGCGGCGGAGGTGGAAGGGGGCGGTGGGGGATGGACGGGGATGGGCGGGGGGATGGCTGTCGAGTGCAATCGACTGCCGGGGATTCCCGGGGATGTCAGACGGGGGCGAGGCCCTGGTTCATCTGGAGGACGGGGAGGAGGATGGCCAGGGCGATGAAGGCGACGACGAGGCCGACGGCGAGGGTCAGGGCGATTTCGAGGAGCATCATGCCACGGGAGGTGCGGCGCTCCCAGGAGCGTTGGAGGCGGCCCGCGGCGGTGTCGAGGAGTCCGGGAAGGTTGCCCGAGGTCTCGCCGGCGCGCACCCACGAGGCGAGGGACGGGTCGAGGGCGCGGATGCCGCGGACGGCTTCGACCAGCGGTTTGCCCTGCGCCAGGGCCGCGGCTTCGCGGTCGGCCGCGTCGGCCAGCCAGGGGCTGCCGGAGGCGCGTCCGGCCAGGGGCAGGGCGTCGACGAGTCCGACGCCGCGCGCAAGGAGGAGGGACCAGGTGCGGACGAAGCGCAGGCTGGCGAGTTCGCGCCAGGCGGGACCCGCGGCGGGCAGGGCGTACAGGCGGCGGTCGAGGCGGATGCGGAAGGCGGAATCGGTGCGGCGGCGCCGGCGTGCGGCGGCGGCGGCGACGACGGTCCCGGCGAGGAGGAGGGCGAGGAGGATGCCCGCGATGCGTCCGCCGCCGAGAAGGATGCGGGTGACGAGGGGAATGGGCAGGTCGGCCTCTGCGAGCACGCGCTGCATGGCGGGCAGCAGGAAGAGGAGGACGCCGGTGCCGAGGAGGAGGGCGAGGCCGACGACGATGCAGGGGTAGGCGAGGGCGGAGCGGAGTTTTTCGGCGAGGCGTTCCTGTTCTTCGAGGAAGCCGGCGAGGCGGTCGAGGGCCTGGCCCATGCCGCCGGTGCGTTCGCCGGCTTCGGCGATGGCGCGCTCGAAGGGGGTGACGCGCGGGGAGGCGTCGGCGAGGGCGGCGGAGAGGGGGCGGCCTTCGCGCACGGCGTCTCGCACGGCGGCGAGGATGATGCGGGAGGGGCCGGAGCCGGGGGCTTCGAGGACGATTTCGAGGGCGGGGACGAGGGCGACGCCGGCGTCGAGCAGGGCCGCGAGTTCGCGGTAGAGCATGGTGCGGACGGCGACGGGGAAGGCGGGGGCGCGTCCGGAGCGGCGTCCGGCGGCGGCGGCGCGGTCGGCCGCCGGGCGCACCCAGTCGGAGAGGATGCCGCGCGCCGCAAGGCGGGCGCGGGCGTCCTTGGGGCCGTCGGCTTCGAGGAGGCCGCGCGCGGGGCGCCCGTCGGTGTCGTAGCCTTTGTACTCGAAGGTGGTCATCGGCGGGCTCCCGCCGCGCCGCGCGCTCAGGCGCGGTAGAAGGCGGCGATGGTGTCGACGACGGCCGCGGCCATCTCGTCGGTCAGCTCGGGGTAGATGGGCAGCGCGAGGGTTTCCTTGGCCGCGAGTTCGCTCTCGGGGAAGTCGCCTTCCTTGTGGCCCAGCGAGGCGAAGCATTCCTGGAGGTGGAGCGGGACGGGGTAGTAGATGGCGCAGCCGATGCCGTGCTCGTGGAGGTACGCTTCGAGGGCGTCGCGGCGGCGGGCGCGGACGATGTACTGGTTGTAGATGTGCCGGTTGCCGGGCGCGGGCGGCGCGGGCAGGCGGATGTCGCCGCTGGCCAGCAACCCGGAGGCCTCGAAGAGGCGGGCGTAGCGGGCGGCGTTGGATTGGCGCGCCGCGGACCAGGAGTCGAGGTGCGGGAGCTTGATGGAGACGACCGCCGCCTGGAGGGCGTCGAGGCGGAAGTTGCCGCCGACGGCGTGGTGGTAGTAGCGGGGGGCCATGCCGTGGTTGCGGAAGATTTCCAGGCGGTCGGCCTTCGCGGCGTCGTTGGTCGTGACGAGCCCGCCGTCGCCGAAGCAGCCGAGGTTCTTGGAGGGGAAGAAGGAGAAGCAGCCGTAGTCGCCCATGCTGCCGGCGCGGCGGCCCTGCCATTCGGCGCCGATCGCCTGGCAGGCGTCCTCGATGACGAGGAGGCCGTGGCGCTTGGCGATGGCGCAGATGGCGTCCATGTCGGCGCACTGGCCGTAGAGGTGGACGGGGATGATGGCCTTGGTGCGCGGCGTGATGCGGGCTTCGACGAGCGCGGGGTCGAGGTTGTAGGTCGCCGGGTCGATGTCGGCGAAGACCGGCGTCGCGCCGACGCGGGCGATGGCGCCGACGGTCGCGAAGAAGGTGTAGGGCGTCGTGATCACTTCGTCGCCGGGGCCGATGCCTTCCGCCATCAGGCTGATGATCAGCGCGTCGGAGCCGGAGGAGACGCCGACGGCGCGGGCGGTCTGGCAGTAGGCGGCGAGCTTTTCCTCGCATTCCTTGACGCGGGGGCCCAGGATGAAGCCCTGCGAGGCGCAAATCTCCAGCAGCACCGGCTCGATCTCGGCGCGGAGGGTCTCGTACTGCGGTTTCAGGTCCAGCAACGGAACGTTCATGGGCTTCTCCTTGGTTTTGCGTTGTTGCCGGGAATCATACACGCCCCCGCCGGAAACGCACGCCTTTTCGCCGGAGTTCCGGGGGGGCACTCTCCCTCCGGCCGGACCATGGGACGGAAAAACCGCCCGCGTGGGCGGGCGGCCGGGGGCTTTCCGGCATGGAAGGCGGGGCGGGCCGCTCAGCGGGCGGCGTCCTGCTTGGCGAGGATGCGGATGGCTTCGATGGCGGTCTTGATGCCTTCTTCGATGCCGACCTTCGCGACGATGGGGGTGTCGGCGTAGGTCAGGCCGATCGTCGCCAGGACTTCGCCGGCGCGGACGCGGCGGATGCTCGACACCACGAACAGCGCCGCCGATTCCATCGAGGTGGAGATGACGTTCGACTTGTACCAGGCATTCCACTTGGCTTCGATGTCTTCGCGGATCGGGATGTCCTTGTCCTCGATGAAGAACGCGTCCTTGCAGTGCCCGATGCCGGTGTGCGCGGGGTAGCCGAGGTTCGCGGCGGCCTGGCGCAGGGCGAGCGTGACGTCGAGGTCGGCCACGGCCGGGTAGGAAATCGGCACGTACTGGCGGGTGGTGCCTTCCTCGCGGACGGCGCCGGTCGTGATGCAGAGGTCGCCGAGCTTGACTTCGGGCTGCAAGGCGCCGCAGGTGCCGATGCGGATGAAGGTGTCGGCGCCGCACTTGATGAGTTCTTCGACGGCGATGGCCGTGGAGGGGCAGCCGATGCCGGTGGAGCAGCAGGAAACCTTGATGCCGTCCACGGTGCCGGTGAAGGTCCGGTACTCGCGGTTGAAGGCGACTTCCTTGGCGTCGTCGAAGAAGGACGCGATCAGCGGCGTGCGGCCGGGGTCGCCGGGCAGGATGACGTAGCGGCCGATGTCGCCGCGCTTGAGGTGGACGTGGTACTGCATCTCGGTGGGGGCGGCCTTCTTGGAGGGCTTCTTCGCGGCGGGCTTCTGGACGGGTTTCTTGGCGGTGGCCATGGGGTTTCTCCTTGGGTTGGGGTTAGAGGATGTTGGCGGCGGCGAGTTCGGCGAAGAACTGGACGATCAGCTTCTTCATGTTCGCCATCGCGCGCTGGGTGGTTTCGGTGACTTCCTGGTGGGTGAGCGGCTGGTCCAGGATGCCGCTGGCCATGTTCGTGATGCACGAGAGGCCGAGGACGCGCAGTCCGGCCGCGTTGCCGATCATCGCCTCGGGCACGGTGCTCATGCCGACGGCGTCGGCGCCGAGCGCGCGCCAGGCGCGGATTTCGGCGGGCGTTTCGTAGGTCGGGCCGGTCCCGGCGAGGTACACGCCCGCGCGCAGGGCGACGCCGGCCGCCGTGCCCGCCTTCTCCAGCAGCGCCTGGAGGCCGCGGTCGTACACGCGCGACTGGTCCGGGAATCGCGGACCCCAGAACGGGTCGTGCGCGCCGAGGAGCGGCGTGACGCCCATCATGTTGATGTGGTCGCGGATGACCATCAGGTCGCCGGGCCGCCACTCGGGGACGGTGCCGCCCGCGGCGTTGGTCAGGAAGAGGGCCTTGCATCCGGCCATCTTGGAGATGGCGGTCGGGATGGCGACGGCGTCCCAGCCGACGCCCTCGTAGTAGTGGCGGCGGCCCTGGAACACGAACGTCTCGATGCCGGAAAGTTTGCCCCGGAGGAGGCGTCCCGCGTGCCCCACGACGCCGGTCGCGCCGAGGCCGGGGATGTCGGAATAGGATATCTCGCCGAGCTTTTCGAAGGCGGCGGCGACTTCGCTCCAGCCGCTGCCCAGCACGAGGGCGATCTTGGGCGCGGCGCCCGGGAAGGCGGATTTGACGGCGGCGTAGGCCGATTCCATCGCTTGGTGGTCGATCATGGGGACTCCTTTGCTTGGGTTTCTGGTTGTTCCGCCAGTTTGGCGCTTCGCGCCCCCGCGCGCAAGCCGCGAGGGGCGGAGGGCGGTCAAGCGTTTCGCCGGGAACCGCGACGCTTACACGCCGCGGGCGAAGAGGAGTCCGGACCACTCCCGGTCGGTGCCGTGGCGGAGGAGGCGGGCGCCGAGGGAGGTGAAGATGCCGATGATGCCGTCCGCTTCCTGGAAACGGATGCCGCTGAGGACGAGGTGGCGCGCGGTGGCGTTCCACAGGGTTTGGGCGCAGTCGGCCAGGATGCCGGAAAGGATGTTCGCGCAGACGATGTCACAGGGACCGGAGGGATGCCAGTCGTGGATGTCGAGCTGGCGGAAGCGGATGCGGTCGGGCGGCAGGTTGTTCAGGGCGGCGTTGGCGCGGCACCTCTCGACGCTGGCGGGGTCCAGGTCGAAGCCTTCGATGTCCGGGACGCCGAGGAGGGCGGCGGCGATGGACAGGATGCCGCTCCCCGCGCCGGCATCGACCATGGATTCCGGATGGAGCTCGGCAACGGAGTCTTCGAGGGTTTCCAGGCAGAAGCGGGTGGTGAAGTGCGACCCGGTCCCGAAGCTGAGGCGGGGGTCGATGCGGATGGAAAGCCGCCCGTTGTCCGGCGGCTCCTCCCAAACCGGCACCGTCTGCAAGGTGCGTCCGATGGGCGTCGCCCGGAAGTGGTCTTTCCAGAACCCCGTCCAGCGCTCCTCCCCGATCCGTTCCACGGTACTGCCCTCCACCCGCGCCGCCGCCGCGAGCGCTCCGGCCTCGGTCCCGAAGTACACGTCCACCATCGCCACCGGCGATTCCGGTTCGAGGCAGCAGACCGGCTCCTCCCCCAGTTCCGCGCGCACCCACCCGCAGACCCCGTCCGCCCGCTCCGCCGGGACCTCAACCCGCCATCGCCAATACGTTTTGTCGTTCATGGTCCCCTGCATACCACGTCCCGGCGGCCTCCGCAAGTGCGAGTGTTTATGGGGGGAGTGTGGTGGAAAACGGGCGGAAACGTGCGTGTTTTCCGTAATCTCATTCGATTGCAATCGAGGGCAATCGAGTGCAGTCGGGGGCGCTTGGTCCGTCAGGCGACGGGGTGGCCGTCGGCGTCGAAGCGCGGCGCGATCTGGACGGCCGGGTTCATGTAGATCGGCGAGAGGGGGCCGCTCGCGCCGCCCGCGAAGAAGAGGCGTCCGACCCACTCCGCGCGGGGAACGCGGCTCTCGGGCGCGCGGACCACGCCGGGCGCGTACGCCGCGAAGCCCTCCGCGGGCACGACGGCGAACCCGCCGTCGACCACCGCCAGCAACCGCGGGTCGCGGCGGCACACGCCGACCCAGCGGGTGCCGCGCCGCGCGTCGCCATGGACGGCCACCGCTTCCAGCGACGGGTCTTCCGCGAAGCATTCCGCCGCCAGCGCGGCGGCGCTGGGGCAGGTCCACACCGGCACCCCGCGCGGCAGGGCCCACCCGCGCGCCGCCGTGATGGCGACGCGCAGGCCGGTGTAGGAACCGGGGCCGATGCCGACGGCGTATGCGTCGATGGCGCTCCACGCCACCCCCGCCTCCGCCAGTAGCTTTTCCGCGGCGGGGAAGAGGCTCTGGCTGCGGCGGTCGCGGGCGTTGACCGGGACCTCGCGGACCAGGCGGCACGCCACGCCGCGTTCGCCTTCCAGCAACGCCAGCGTGGAATCCTCGCGCGAAAACTCGCTCGCCAAGACAATCATGGGATTGGTCTCTCCAACAGCCCCCCCGGACTCCCAAGCCCCTAGATACCTAGATGTCTAGATACCTAGAGCTTTCCAAGCCCCCCCGCGCCCGCCGCTCAGCGCGCGCGCCCCGTGGCCCGCGTGATGTGCGCCAGCCGGTTGACCATCGCCTGGGTGAGCTCGTCCCACTCGAAGCGCCACTGCCAGTTGCCGCCGGCGCGGCCGGGGACGTTCATGCGCGCTTCGGAGCCGAGGCCGAGGATGTCCTGCATCGGCACGATGAAGGTGTTGGCGTTGGACTTCGCGCCCAGCTGGATCAGGTCCCACTGGATGTCGTGCCCGTCGGTCCCCAGGTAGGCGAGGATCATGGCGCGTTCTTCCGCGATGTCCTCGGCCGTGCGCGTGGAGCCCTCGCCGGGTTCGCTGCGGAACCAGCCGACCGTCGTGTCGTTGTCGTGCGTGCCGGTGTAGACCACGCAGTGCTGCGGGTAACTCTCGGGACGGAACTCCGCCGCCCGCTCGTCGTTGCCGAACGCGAACTGCAAGATCCGCATGCCCGGGAACCCGCAGTGGTCGCGCAGCTCCTCGACCGGCGGCGTGATGACGCCGAGGTCTTCCGCGATGACGGGCAGCTCGCCCATGCGCTCCTTGAGCGTGTCGAAGAGTTCGCGGTCGGGCCCCTTGACCCACTTGCCGTTGATGGCGGTGGTCTCGCCGCCGGGAATCTCCCAGTAGGCTTCGAAGCCGCGGAAGTGGTCGATGCGCACGATGTCCACCAGGTCGAACACGCGTTTCAACCGCGCCATCCACCAGGCGTACCCCTCGCGGCGGTTCGCCTCCCAGTCGTAGAGCGGATTGCCCCACAGCTGGCCGGTCTGGCTGAAGTAGTCCGGCGGGACGCCCGCGACGACCGTCGGCTTGCCGTTGGCGTCGAGATGGAAGAGTTCGGGGTGCGCCCAGACGTCCGCGCTGTCGTGAGCGACGAAAATCGGGATGTCGCCGATGAACTTCACCCGGCGCTCCGCCGCCAGCGCGCGCAGGCGCTTCCACTGCCGGTCGAAGAGGTACTGCACGAGCTCGACGTCACGGATGGCCGCCCCGTGTTCCTTGCGGGCCACGTCCAGCGCCGCGGGCTCGCGCTTGGCCAGCTCCGGCGCCCACTGCGTCCACGGCACGCCGCCGTTCGCGTCCTTGAGCGCCGCGAAGAGCGCGTAGTCGGTCAGCCACGCCGACGACGCCGCGCGGAACGCCTCGAACTCGGCCTTCATGTCGTCGGACGCCTTCGCGTCGAACGACGCGCACACCGCCTTGAGGATCTTCGTGCGCGCGGGGATGACGGCGCCGAAGTCGACCTTGTCCACGGGGAACTTCGGGAAATCCTTGAGCGCGGCCTTGTCGAGCAGCCCGTCCTCGACGAGCCAGTCGAAGCCGATCCAGAGCGGATTGCCCGCGAACGTGCTCATCGCCTGGTACGGGCTGTCGCCGTAGCTGGTCGGCCCGATGGGCAAAATCTGCCACAGCCGCTGGCCGGTGGTGTGGAGGAAGTCCAGGAAGCGCACCGCCTCCGGACCGATCTCGCCGATGCCGTAAGGCCCGGGCAGGCAGGTGGGGTGGAGAAGCACGCCGGATGCACGTTCGAATTTCATATTGGCAACTCCTTTGTCATGGATTGACTGACTGCGCAGGAGTCTGCCACAGGACAACGCATTTGTCGAAACGTTTTCCGCACCCTTTTTCCGGAAGGGACATGCCGGAGGGGACATGCCGGAAGCTCCGCCCAACTTGTGGATGAAGTTCCGCGCCACTTCCGGAGGTGCGGCTTCCAGCCGCGCCCATTCCCTCCCATCCCGCCCGCGCAGCGGGCGCACCGCATCTCGTCGCTTGTCACCCGTATCTTGCCATAGCGCTTTCCTCCCGCGCTCCAGCTGTCAGGGCGCGGCTGAAAGCCGCACCCCCCAGAAGCCAGGTTTCTCCTCCCACCGTTCACTTTTCGACCGCATGGGCGGACCTGACGCTTGCCAACCACAAGGTCGCGCGGAAGCGCGACCCGGGGCGCGCTCCACGGGGAGGGCCGCGCTTCGTCGCGGGGTGGTCCCGGGATGTGCCCGAAGCGGCCTGTGGAGACGGCCCGGACGAAGCCGGGCCCTCCCAGGATACGGCGACACCTTTCTTTGTTTGCTCCAGGCACGAAAAAACCCGGCGGCCGTGGGCGGTCGCCGGGTTGCGGGGAAGCCGGGGGCTACGGGAGGTAGCTGGGCTTGCCGACAGAGATGATCAGCGTCTCGGCGGTGATGGAGAGGTCGAGGGTGGTGTTGCCGTCCGCGTCGATGTTCGCGTAGCCGATCGGATCCGGCAACCAGCCCCAGTCGCCCGTCGCCGCGTCGAAGCCCGTGGCACCCCAGACGGGGACGCCGGAGAGCGAAGACCCGCCTTCGGTGGACAGCTCGACATGGAGCTTGCCGTCGGCCCCCAAGGAAATCTTCGTCACCGAGGTGACCTCGATCTCCGGGGCATTGTCCGTGACGGTGACGGTCACGTTGGTGGTGGCCGTGTTGCCGTCGGCGGAGGTGTTCGTCGCCAGGAAGTCGAACTTGTATTCGCCACCGGCCAGCGGGGTGAAGACGAGCTTGCCGGTGCCGGTCGAGTAGGTGTACCCGCTGTAGGCCTTGCCGTCCACGGTCGCGCCCGTGACCTTGACCGTCGGATTGCCTTCGCCAGCCGCCGTCACCTCAACAGCCACCGTCGTGCCGACTACCACGTTCGTCGGGATTTCGCCGACCGTGATGGTCGGGGCCGCCTTCTCGGCTTCCGCCTTCACGATCTTCACCGTGTCAGAGACGGTTTCGGTGCCGCCGGAAGCGACGGTGTAGCGGAGGTTGTCGAAGTAGAGCTGGCGGTAATCCTTGTACTGGTCGTCGGGCACGCCGTGCATCCAGAACAGGAACCCGACAACCTTGGCGGTGGTCTCGATGTTGAGTCCGGGGAATTGGCCGCCGTCGCGCTTGGTCCCGCTCACGGCATAGCCGTTGGCGGTCTTCGTCAGCACGACGTCGAACGCCGTGCTCGTGTCGCCCATCGTGGTGCTCCACGTGCCGTCGCCGCCGGCATACCAGTAGCGGACCGCCTCGCCTTGGCCTTGCTTGATGCCGAAGATGGCATTGCCGTCCGCATCGATGAACTGCACGCCCTTGTCGTTGGAGTCGTCGTTGTCATCGTTGTTGTAGCGCATCCCCAGCGTCACGCCGACGCTCTGCACGTCGCCGTCCGCGTCGATGGCCCGCGAGAACACGGCCGTACTGCCGGTATTCGCCCACAACCCGAACGCGTGGTTGTTCTCGAATCCGGTGATGTCCGTGGCGGAAGCGGTGTCGTGCACGAACAAGCCACCACCCGAGCCCTCAGTGGAGTTCACGAAGTTGCCGAATCCTGCGACGGAGTTGGTTCCGTTCGCGGAAGCGAGCACCTCGAAGCTCCCACCCGCTTGGCTCTGGGCGGAGACGGTGATGATGTTTTCGCCGACGGCGAGGTCCACGCTCTGGGTCCAGACGGTGGACTTGTCGAAGACGCCGTGGGCACCGGTGGCGGAGTTGGTCCAAGTGATCTGGCCGACTACGTCGTCGCCGGCCATGCCTTCTACGTCGTAGGAGGCGGTCGCGTTGGCGACTTCGAGGGTGTCGGACGGGTCGTTGATGGTCAGGCCGTCGGGGGCGACGGGCGGGACTTCGCCGGTGACGTCGTAGACCTTGAGGAACTGGACGACATTGCCGTTTTCAGTCCACTCGGAGGCGAGCATGTCTTCCTTGTCGCCGAGCTGCTCGTTCCACTTCCAGGAGCCCTGGAAGATGAGTTCGAGGCCTTCGGTGTAGAGCTGCTTGCCGCTCTTGGGCTCGGCCCAGACGTATTCGTCGGAGGAGGAGGCGATGTTCTTGAGGTTGTAGAAGCGGTCGGCGCGGTTCTCGATGCCCATCTTGGCGGCGAAGGGCGAGATGTCGTAGGTGCAGCCGGCGCCCCAGTGGCCGTTGTGGTCGCCTTCCATGTTGTCGTTGAGGAACAGGACGGCGGCGAACACGGCGTCCTTGTCGTTGGGGTTGGCGCCTTCTTCTTCCCACTTGGCGACGAACATGACCTTGTTGGTGTCGTTCAGGAACCAGCGGTTCTGGGAGCGCAGGGCCGGGGACTTCTGGCGGGCGAGGTTGAGCTTGCCGTAGAAGGCGGCCATGTCGCGGGAGGCGTTGGCGGTGCCGTTGGAGTAGACCATGTTCGTCCAGACGTGCATCGCGTTCCACGTCTTGAAGTGCGGGATCCACTTGCCGAAGTTGGATTCGAACTTGTGGAAGCCCTTCCACTTGTTGGCGTCGTCCGGGTCGTCGCCGGAGTTGAGGTCGAACGTGGAGATGGCCTGTTCCTGCCCGTAGAAGATCATGGGCACGCCGTCGATGGCGGAGACCATGGCGTAGCGGGAGGCGGTGGCCTGCGGGTCACCCCACGGGATGATTTCGTCATGGCAGGTGAGGTTGAGGAGGATGAGGCCGTTGCCGTAGGCCTGGCGACGGTTCTCCAGCTCGGCCTGGAAGGTGGCGGGGTCGGAGACGTGGTCCTGGGTGAAGCGGAAGACCATGTTCTCGTTGAGGATGTCGAACTGGCGGTTGGAGCGGAAGCCGACCTTGCCGCCGTCGAGGGACTCGGCCATGAAGAGGAAGTTCCACTTCATGGAGCGGGTGCGGTTGATGGTGTACTCCCAGAACTGGTTCGGGAGGCCCTGGGCGTAGTCGCAGCGGAGGCCGTCGATGCCGTAGTCGTCGGTGAGGGTGCCGTTGGCGTCGGTGGCGCCGGGGTGGTTCACGCCGTCGTTGCCGGTCTTCTTGATCCAGTATTCGGGATAGCTGGCCATGTACTTCCAGAGGAGCTTGGTGGCGGGGAGCATCTCGTCGTAGTAGTACTTGTCTTCTTCGGAGTAGATGCGGCCCGTCTCGGGGCCGAGCTCGGACCAGGTGTGGCGGCCCTGGTCATCCCACCACTCGTTCTCGACCATGTCGTTGTAGCGGACCATGGTGGAGTAGTTGCCGTAGAGGAGTTCGGCGACGTCGTTCCACTTGCCGAAGTCGTAGCGTTCGGGGGCGTTGGCGATGTCGTTGTCGTCCACGTCGACGTAGCGGGTGGCGGGCTGGGCCTGGTTGTGGGTATCGTCGACGACGTGGGAGTACCACTGGATGCCGAGCTTGGTGGCGGGGATGACGTCGGCGGGCGTCACGCTGTCCCAGCCGCTGCCGAGGGCGGCGGTGAGTTCGGCCCTGGCCTTGGCGCTCAGGCCCTCGAGGGCGAGGGTGATGCCTTCGCCGTAGACGGCGTCGAAGGAGGTGTGGTTCATCACGCCGTCGAGCATGACGTTGATGGTCTTGAGGTTCTTCACGCCGTCCGCGGGGGGCGTGTCGCTCTGGGCCTGGTCGCAGAGGCGGACGAAGTTCGTGAAGGCGGCGACGGCATTGGCCTCGTTCTTGGTCTTGCTCATCTCGTAGTTGACGGAGAAGTAGTTCTTCGTGGCGTACGGGGAGCCGGGGTAGTAGCGGTCGCCGGCGGCGTTGGTGTTGCCGCGGGCGTAGTCGAGGTTCGGGTGGATCGGCTGGAACCACAGGCAGTTGACGCCGAGGCGGTTGAGGTAGTCGATGGAGAACTCGCCGTAGGGGTCGGCGGCGGTGGCCGTCAGGCGTTCGGAGAGGTCCTCGAAGCTGCCGGACTTGTCGTTGCTGCAGCCGGTGGCCTTGGTGGTGAGGACGTTGAGTTCGTACATCGTCTGCTCCATGGCCTTCTTCGGCGAGATGACGACGACGTGGTCGCGGCGGTCGGTGCCGTTCGGGTTGTCGGCGTAGTAGGTCCAGTTGGTGGCGCCGGCGGCCTTGTAGCGGGCGGTGATGCGGTAGACGCCGCACTTGTCGGTGGTGAGGGTGGCGGTGTAGGCGCCGGAGCCCTTGGTCATCGGGATGGCCTGCCAGTAGCCGCCGGAGCAGTTCTCGGCGGTGACGGAGTCGCGGGCGGGCGGGATCATGCCGTCCGGCCAGCCGTCTTCGTCCCAGTCGGTGTCGGCGTAGTCGCGGCGGCCGAAGTTGCTGAAGACTTCGACGGCGGCCGCGTCGTCCGGGGCGTGGTAGGCGACTTCGACGGTGACGGTTTCGCCCTTGGCTTCGTCGATGAAGAACTTGCTGGTGGTGTAGTCGGCGGGTTCGCCGTCGACGAGCAGGTCGCCGGAGCCGTCGGAGAACATGCGGTACTCGAAGGTGCAGGAGCCGTCGCCCATGTTGTATTCGGCCTGCTTCCAGTTGCCGTTGCCCTTTGTGTTGCGGGCGTAGACTTCGTAGATGAGGACCGCGTCGTCGTCCAGCAGGCGGTCGTCGGTGATGGTGCCCATCCACATCATGGCCTTGCCCTTGCCGGCGCCGTCTTCGACGGTGCTCTGTAGGGTCATGGTTGCCTGGCCGGTCAGGGCCTTCCAGGACTTGGCGGAGCGGGCGCCCTTGGACTTGATGGCCTTGACGCCGGCGCTGCGGGCCTTGCCTTCCTTCTTGACGTCGATGCGGTAGCGGATCACGGCCTCGTCGGCCCATGCCGCGCCGTTGTCGGGCTGGTAGCCGATCTTGGCCCAGACCTGGACTGCATTCCCGGCGCTGCGGGTGATGTTGCCGCCGTGCCAGATGAAGCCGGGTTCGTCGCCGTCCGCGGCTCCCGCGATGCCGACCTCGAAGGGCGTGCCTTCGGCTTCGGCCTTGGACGTGGTGCGCATGTACATCGCCGAATTGTCCGGGTGCATGTAGAGGTAGGTCGTGGCCAGTTCATCGCTGTCGTAGTTGACCTCGAAGTAATACTGGAGGAACTTGCCCGCCTGCCCTTCGGCGATGGTGACGGTGTTGCTCCAGAAGTTGTTGTGGCCCTCGCGTTTTTCCCAGCCGAGAGGCTTGCTCTCCCAGGCCGTCCAGGTCTCGCCTGCGCCGAAGCGGTAGTACACCTTGCCGCCGTTCATGTTCATCGGCTCGTTTTCCGTGCTGCCGTCAGGCCCCTCGCCCTGGTAGTTGCCGATGCGCAGCCACTCGTCCCAGCCCACCTTCGGGGTGACCGGCATGCGCATGCAGACGTCTTCGTAGGGCTCGCGGTTGGTCGGGCAGTGCCAGCAGACGCCGGTGACGCCGGCGACGTTGCCGGTGATCTTGGTTTCGTAGGCGTTGCCGCCGTTGGCCTGGATCTTGTCGGTGCCGCCGTTGGTGGCTTCGAGCTTGTAGATCAGGTACTTGCCGCCGGGGAGGTCGGAGATGGCGTGGGTGAAGTTGACGGTGTCGCCGGAGGCGGTGCCCTTGGCGAGGGTCACGTGCGTCCATTCGCTGGTGGTGCTGCCGGTGATGGACTTGGTCACGAAGGCGTAGTCCATCGTGACGGAGAGGGCGCTGACATCGGCGCCGTCGTCGGGCTTCATCGTCGCGGTGATGGTGACGCTGCCGCCGTCATCCGGCTCGACGGGGTTCGCCGCGACGGTCTGGAACTTGGCGCCGATGCTCGCCGGGGGCTCGCTGATGGTCAGCTGGTAGTTGGCGCCGTTCCGGCTGTCGAAGATTTCGTTGCCCTGCTCGTCGCGGGCGCAGAGGAAGTAGTGGAGCGTGCCGCTGCTGGTGATGGCGCTGGCGGGGATTTCCGCGTGCCACCAGTTGCCGGCCTGGGAGGTCCAGTCGGGGTTGATTGCCATCATCACGCTGGAACCCTTCTCGGAGGAAGGCCAGTCGCCGCCGATGGTCGGGTTCAGGTAGTAGAAGACCTCGATTTCCTTGACCGTGTCCGCGGGACCGGCTTCGGTGTTGATGTAGATGGTGTCGTCGGTGGTCGCGCTCTCGGTCGGCCAGCCGTAGGTGCCGGCCATCCACATGCCGGAGGAGCCGCCGCCGGAACCGCCGACATCGGCGCTGTTGTCCACGAAGTTGCAGATGTAGACCTTGCTGCCCTTGCCGTCCAGCGAGACGTGGATGTTGCCGTCGGCGCCGGAAGTGACGGAATCGCCCGTGCCGTTTTCCTTGAATTCGGTGTTGGGGCGGCCGGTGTTGATCCAGGCATCCTGGGCGCCGTCGGCGGTGTTCAGGACCACCAGGGCGGTTTCGTCGTCGTACCATTTGGTGAAGGCGTACAGGCCCTGCCCGCCGCTGTAGTAGCGCTGTTCGAAGCCGCCGCGGCGGAGGGCGCGGCACTTGTTGCGCAGGCCGTTCAGCCAGGCGATGTGGTAGTACAGGCCGCGTTCCTTGGCCCAGTCGGCGAACATGTCGCCGCCGGCGTTGCCGGGCTGGAAGCCGCGGTCGAACATGCATTCGCGCTGCCAGTCGCTGTCATCCGCGTTGGAGTCGTCCCAGCTGCGGTTGGAGCCGTTGCCGTGGCCGCCCTGGTCGAACATGTGCTCGGTGCCGTAGTAGAGGAGCGGGACGGGGGGCGCCAGGTAGAGGAAGGTCATGGCCGGGGCCATGATGCGCTTGGCGTTGGCGGCGTTGTTCGGCGCATAGGCCTGCGCGAAGCGGTTGACGTCGTGGTTGTCCAGGAAGGCGATGACGTTGTCCTTGCCCTGTCCGTACTGCTGGAGGCGGTACATTTCCTCGCCCAGCTGGTAGGTGCTGTAACCGTTGCCGAACGCGTTGTTCATCGCCTGCATCAGCGGGAAGAGGAGGGCGGAGTTGAAGCCGTAGCCGTCGGAGCACCAGCTGGCCAGGGCGCCGGTGTCGTAGCTGAAGAGTTCGCCAAACATCAGGAAGTTCTTCTTGCCGCGCCAGGCCGCGTGGTCGCGCATCGCCTGCGCCCAGTTGCGGCACCAGTCGTACGGGATGTGCTTGATGGCGTCCACGCGGAAGCCGTCGCAGTCCGTCGCGTCGATCAGGTTCTTGAAAGCCTTGTAGAGGATGTCGGAGGTCGTCGGGTCTTCCTGCTTCAGGTCGTCCGTGCCCTTGAACTGGCCGATCTTGTTCTCGGGGTCCTGGTCCCAGTTGTTGATCGTCCCCTGGACGTGGAAGCGGTCGAGGTTGTCGAACGGCACGCAGTGCTTGTTGTTGTTGTCCCACCAGTGCTTGCCGGAATCGTCCCAGTGGAACTGCTTGTCCTCCTCCTTCGTGCCCCAGCCGTTCTTGTCGCACATGTGGTTCGGGGCGACGTCGAGGATGACCGCGATGTTGGCCGCGTGCAGGGCGTCGATCAGGTCCTTGAGGTCCTGGAAGGTGCCCATGGCCGGGTCGCAGCGGAAGAAGTTGTCAACGTGGTACTGGTGGTACGGGGTCCAGCGGTTGTCCGTGACGGACTGGTCGTTCTGCTGGACGCCGCTGATCCAGACGGCGGTCACGCCCATGCCCTGGAGGTAGGGGATCTGGTACTGGAGGCCCTTCCAGCTGCCGCCGTGGTGGTAGTTGCGGTTGAAGGGGTACTGGCGGTTGAGGCCGTCGCCCGTGTACTCGCAGTCCCAGGCCGGCCGGTAGCTCTTGACGCGGATGTTGCCGTCGGTCGCGAAGCGGTCGGTGAACAGCTGGTAGATGTTGCGGTCGCGCCACTGCTCGGGGGAGGGGGTGTAGGGGTAGGAGTTGTCGCCCTTCGTGTCGCGAGAAACCAGCGCGTAGTCGTCGACGACCCCGCCGGCACCGTACCAAGACGGATCGAATTCTTCGTTTGCAAACGCCGCTCCGGCGAGCATGGCCAGCCCGCAGACGGCAATCCCGATGGCTTTCATGTGTTTCATGGCAACTCCTGGATACAGTTCCTCTGTTTCCCTTCCATCCTACCCCCCTCCCCCACCCTTTGCAAGCATGTATTCCAACGGGCGGGCGGCGGGGCCGGACGGGGGAGCGGCGGGCGGCCGTTTTCGGGCTTCCCGGACACCTTCCCGGCGCAACGCCGGGAAGGGCGGGAGGCGGGGGAGGTGGCTTTTCCGGGGCCCCCCGAGCGCAAGGGCCGCGCGGGAGCGCGCCTCTTTCGCCCTCCATCCTCCGGCGGGTAGGGACTGCCCGCCCTGCCCCTTGGAGCGGGGTCAAGAAGAGTGTGGCTTCAAGCCGTTGTCCCACCAGCCATTTCCTTCCACCGCGGACGCGCGGAAGCGCGTCCCTTCGCACCCGAAAAACGCCGGCCAAACGCTTGGGAGGGACGTTTTTGGAAGTGCGAAGCCCCTCCCTGGAAAATCTCCGTGTCTCCTTCCTCCGCGCGCTCCGTGTTTTGCGCCGCAGGCAGAGGAAAAAGGAGAGCGGGTGGGGTTGTTCCATGGGTGGGCGGAGCTTGTCTGATCACCATTCGGGACTGCCCGCCCTACCCGGGGCGGGTGGTTTTCATGAAGGTGGATGTGTTGAAAAATGGAATGAATTGGCCATGTTTTCCGTAATTGCAAATGATGGATGGGGGGATGGGCAAGGGCCCCTTTTTGGGGGTGCGGCTTTTAGCCGCGCCGACGGCTGGAGCGCGGGAGGGAAAAGAGACAACCTGGACAATTTGGGACAACTTGCGCCCTGCGGGCGGACCATTGCGGGAAAACGGGTGGGAAAGCGTGTGGATTCCGGGGGCGCGGGCCTCCCGCCCGCAGGGTGCAGGGAGATGGAAAACGGCCGACAAAAGCCATGTTTTTCCGTAATCTCCCATCGGGCGGCGCGGCTGGAAGCCGCACCTCCCCAAAGGGGGGGGGGACGGCGGAAGGGGTGTTTTCCAATGATTGGGAAAATTTTTCCAATCGTTGGAAAAATTGGTTCTTCGGGGATTATAGTGGAACCACCTCCGGAATCCCACGAATGCAAGGCACAAGGAGGGCGACAGGAGACTCCCCCCTCCGAGAGGGGGGTGGCGCGGCCATGAATGGAAGGCGGATGCAGGGCAAAAGACAAGCGGCAGGGGCCGCGACGGGGGGAGTACTGCGGTCGGCCGTCGCGGCAAGCGCGACTTCACACCGCAACAAAAGAATCAATCACTCCGCGGATGGAGCATGCGAAAGCCTGCATCGACGGCCACCCGCAGTACTCCCCCCGCCGCCCTTTCCTTCCACTTCGCACTCGCAATCCATAAGCCATCTTCCTGCGGGCGGCCCCCCCCTCTCGGAGGGGGGCGAATGCTCGCGCACTTTCCATTCTCCCAATATCTCTCCACGTTCTCTTGGCCATCCCCCCGGCCACTATAATTCCCGAAGAACCAAATTTGTTTCCAATCGTTGGAAAAAGATTATTCGGCGGGGGGGAGGAGGTCGGAGGAGCGGTCGGCGGGGATTTGGTAGCGGGTCATGACGCGGGGGGTGGCGGCGCGGAGTTCCCCGACGTCCACCACCATGTCGACGTCCCATTCGTCGCCCATGTCCAGGCCGAAGCGGAGGTAGCCGCCGTCGGCCGCTTCGATGAGGCCCGCCAGGTGGCGGAGGTTTTGCACGGGGGTGCCGTCGACGGAGCGGACGAGGGTGTCGTCGCAGCCGAGGTAGCCTTCCATGCAGACGTCGGGGAGGATGTCGGAGATGACGACGGCTTCGTCGCCGGGGAAGGCTTTGTCGACGGCCAGGTCGTCGTGGAAGTCGGGGTCGGCCTTGTCGATGTAGTCGAAGGAGGCGGTGGTGAAGACGATGCCGCCGAAGAGGAGGTAGTCGGGTTTGGCGCCGGAAAGCCAGGGGCGGATGCGGATGTCGCGCTTGGCGGCGCGCAGGGAGGTCTCGGCGACGGCGCCGCCGCGGAGGTAGCGGACGGGGATTTCTTCGCCGACCTGGCGGAGGTAGATGGGATAGTGGAGGGAGCGGGGCTGGTTGCCGGCGATGCGGATCTTGCCGTTGTTGGAGACTTTGTGGCCGCCGATCTCCAGGATGATGTCATCGGGCTGCAGGGGGGTCTCGCCGCCGAAGCCGCCGGCGACGTGCTCGACGAGGACGCCGGTCCAGTCGTCCTGCATGCCGCACCAGCGGCGCATGGCCGGGCTCTCCATGGGGTTGTGCTCGAAGGGGATCTCGGGGAAGCCGTCCACGCGCCCGTCCTCGATGTCGGCCAGGAAGTGGCGGATGATTTCGGCGGGGATCATGTAGCCGAGGGCTTCGCCCTTCTTGTCGCCCTGGAAGGCGATGCCGGCGACGAGGCCGGTGCCGAGGTCGAGGACGGGGCCGCCGCTGTTGCCGGGGTTGATGGCGGCGTCGATCTGCACGCCGAGCAGTTCGGTGTGGGCGTGGGTGTAGACGATGTCCTCGATGCGGGAGACGATGCC
Organism: Kiritimatiellia bacterium; assembly: GCA_017540905.1. GTDB lineage: Bacteria > Verrucomicrobiota > Kiritimatiellia > CAIQIC01 > Lenti-01 > CACXEY01. The sequence goes on from JAFYAC010000038.1 coordinate 25,040, forward strand.
GCGCGTGAAGGAGATGTCGGTGCCGCCGATGGGGTAGCCGACGGCGAGGACTTCGTCCTGGATGCGCGGGGTCTCGCCCAGTTCCATGGGGGTGACGCCCTCCATGAAGGCGGGGTCCCCGACGCGGACGAGCGCCAAGTCGGCGTCGTTGTCGATGAAGGCGGGTTCGGCGTGGTGGAGGGCGTCGCCGTCGTGCTTGCGGACGCGGATGTACGAGGCGTCCGCGACGCAGTGGGCGCAGGTGAGGATGAGTCCGGGGGCGATGACCACGCCGGAGCCGGAACCGGAGCCGGTCAGGGTGATCCAGGGGCGGTAGATGTTGGGGAAGGCGCGCGTGACTTCGAGTTTGACGACGGCGTTGAGGGGGTCGTCGGCCGCGCCGGGCAGGCCGGGGGCTTCCTGCGCGCGCAGGGGGAGGGCCAGGGCGAGGGCGGCAAGGAGGAGGGCGGCAGGGGCGTGGCGGGTCATGGGGGGGGGCTCCGGGGGGAAAAGGGGGCGGGCGGGGGGGGCGATTGCAATCGAGGGCAGTCGATTGCAGTCGATTGCAATCGAGGGCGGGCGGGGGGCGGGGCGGGCAAGCCGCCGGGGATTACAGGGCGCGGACCTGCTCTTCGGTGAGGGCGGGGTAGCCGGCGGCGGCCAGGGCGGGGATCGCGACGGCGTTGTCTTCGAAGCGGAAGATCACCACCGCCTTGCCCGGGGTCCGGGTCGCGAAGGCGTACATGTATTCGACGTTCAGGCCCGCCGCCGTGATGGCGTCGAGGATCTGGTTCAGGCCGCCGGGGCGGTCCGGCATCTCGAGGGCCACCATCTCGGTGACGTTGAAGGTGTGGCCGCGGTCGCGGAGCGTCGCGGTGCAGCGGTCGACGTCGTCCACCAGCAGGCGCACGATGCCGAAGTCGCTGGTGTCCGACAGGGACATCGCACGGAGGTTGCACTGCGCTTCGGTCACGCACTGCAGGATGCTGGCCAGGCGGCCGGCGCGGTTTTCGAGGAAGACGGAGATTTGGCGGACGTTCATGGGGAGGCTTTCGTTGGGTCGTTGGATCGTTTAATCGTTGGATCGTTGAATCGTTGGATTGTTGGGGCGTTTAATCGTTGGATCGTTTAATCGTTGGATGGTTGGACGGGTTGATTGATTCGTCGGTTCGTCAGTCGGTCGGTCAGATTTTGCGGAGGTCGCGGACGCGGACGGCTTTGCCGAGGGTGCGCTCGATGCTGCCGGGTTCGCAGAGTTTGACCTTGGCGCCGACGTTCAGGACGGTCTTGAGCCGGTGCTGGAGGTCGGCGCGCAGGGCTTCGAGGGTCTTGATCTTGTCGGTGAAGGCGTCGTTGCCGATCTCGATCTGGATTTCCATGGTGTCGAGGTTGCCCTGGCGGTCGACCGTGATGAGGTACTGCGGGAGGACGCCCTTGACGCGCACCAGGACGTCTTCGATCTGCGACGGGAAGACATTGACGCCGCGGATGATGAGCATGTCGTCGGTGCGGCCCATCAGGCGCGCGATGCGGCGGGTGGTACGGCCGCAGGGGCAGGCGTCGGGCAGGATGCAGGTGATGTCGCGCGTGCGGTAGCGGAGAAGGGGCTGGCCGTACTTGGAAAGGCAGGTGACGACGAGTTCGCCTTTTTCGCCGTCGGGGAGCGGCGCGCCGGTTTCGGGGTCGATGATTTCGGGATAGAAATGGTCTTCGCAGAAGTGGAGGCCGCTCTGCTGGGTGCATTCGCCGGCGACGCCGGGGCCCGCGACTTCGGAAAGGCCGTAGATGTCGTAGGCTTTCAGGGGGAGGACTTCTTCGATGTGCTTGCGCATGGCCTCGGTCCAGGGCTCGGCGCCGAAGTGGCCCGCGCGCAGCTTGAGGGAGTGCATGTCGACGCCCATCGCGGCGCCGACTTCGGCGATCTGCAGGGCGTAGGAGGGGGTGCAGCAGAGGGTCGTGACGCCGAAGTCCTTCATCAGCATCACCTGCTTTTCGGTGTTGCCCGCGGAGGCCGGGACGACCGCCGCGCCCAGGCGCTCGGCCGCGTAGTGCATGCCGAGGCCGCCCGTGAAGAGGCCGTAGCCGTAGGAGACCTGCACGATGGACTCGGGCGTGCTGCCGGCGCGCTCGAGGGCCCGGGCCGCGCATTCGGCCCAGACGTCGAGGTCGCCCTGCGTGCTCGCCGCGACGGTCGGTTTGCCGGTGGTGCCGGAGGAGGCGTGGATGCGCACGATGTCGCGCAGGGGCGTGCCCAGCATGCCGAAGGGGTACTGGTCGCGGAAGTCTTTCTTGACCGTGAAGGGCAGCTTGGCGAGGTCGGCGATGTCCCGGATGTCGTCGGGGCGGACGCCGGCCTCGTCCATGCGCTGGCGGTAGAAGGGGACGTGGTCGTAGGCGTGGCGGACGACGGCGCGGAGGCGCTCGCTTTGCAGCGCGCGCAGCTCGGCGCGGGGCAGGGTCTCGGCCCAGGAAAGGGGTTTGGTGGCGGGTGTGGTCATGGGGAATCCTTTGGGTGGGGGACGGGGGACCGTCCCGGAATCAGGCGCGGAATATGCACTATTCCACGGCGGTGCACAACAGCTTTTTTCGGAATGGGGACGGGGCGTCAGTCGCCGCGGGATGCGGCGTCGCCGTCGGCCGGCGGAAGGGACGCGGCGGCCGGCCCGGAGGTGGCGGCGATGGAGGGATGCACGATGCGGCGGATCCAAGGCAGGAGGCCGGTCGAGGTCTTGTCCAGCTCCGCCTGCGCCTCCTGGAGGGCGGCCTGCCAGGCGGGGGCGAAGCCGGGGGCGCGCCCGGCCATGAGGGCCGCGGCACGGTCGAGGACGTAGAGTTTCTGGAGCTCCGCGCGGTCCGGCTTGTTCTTCAGTTCCGCCACCGTGATTTCCAGGTTGCGGTTGGCATCGCGCAGCTGCGCGGCTTCGGCCTGGAGGGACTGGGTTCCCTTGGCGTTGAGCTCGGCCGCGGTCCGGCAGTGTTCCTCCAGGCGGCGGACTTCCCGCCGGAGGGCCCGCTTGGCGCTCCATCCCGAAAAGAACGCCCAGGCCGCGAAAACCAGCCCCGCGAGCAGGCCCCAGGTGAAAGGATGGGCAATGGCGGTCAACAGAATATCCATGGTTCGTCTCCTTGCATGCCCCCGATTCTATGGCGGCCCGGCCCGTTTGGCAACGCCCGATGGCGGGGGACGGAAAGAACGGATGCGAAATGTGGTTCTTCGGGGATTATAGTGGAACCACCACCGGAATCCCACGAATGCAAGGCACAAGGAGGGCAACAGGCCCCGCCCCCCTCCGAGAGGGGGGGTGGCGCGGCCATGAATGGAAGGCGGATGCATGGCAAAAGACAAGAGGCAGGGGCCGCGACGGGGGGAGTACTGCGGGCGGCCGTCGCGGCAAGCACGACTTCACACCGCAACAAAAGAATCAATCCCTCCGCAGATGGACCATGCGAAAGCCTGCATCCACGGCCACACGCAGTACTCCCCCCCGCCGCCCTTTCCTTCCGCTCCGTTCTCGCAATCCACAAGCCATCTTCCTTCGGGCGACACCCCCCTCTCGGAGGGGGGCGAATGCTCGCGCACTCTCCATTCTCCAAATATCTCTCCTCGATCTCTCGGCAATCGTCCCCGTCCACTATGGCCAAAAATGTCCATCGTGCGGGCGGCGACGGAGGCCACGGGCACGGGGCATCCGTCGCTGTCCGCGTTGTTGGGAGACCATGGGACCAGCCATTGGGAAGCATCGCCGGAGCGTTAGCGCAGGCATCGGACAAATCGGAGTTCATTTATAGGAAAACACCAATGTTTTCCGTAATCTCGCGTGACAATTTGCGCGGGGCGGCGGGCCTTTCCATCCGGGGGGCGGCGTGGTATCCTGCGGGGCATGGACACGAAACCCACCCTCACCGTGCTCGGCGGCGGCCCCGCCGGCTACCCGGCGGCGTTCCTCGCCGCGGACCTCGGCATGGATGTCACGCTCGTGGAGGCCGCGCCGGCGCTCGGCGGCACCTGCCTGCACCGGGGTTGCATTCCGTCGAAGACCCTTCTGCACGCGGCGCGCGGGCTGGCGGCGGCGCGGGAGCTCGGCGCGCCGGTGCTGCCGCGGGAGGCGCTGGCGGAGACCCTCCGGCAACGCAAGGCCGCCGCCGTGGAGGCGCTGTCCGCGGGCCTCGACCGGCTGGCCGCGGCCCGCAAGGTGCGGCGCGTGCGCGGACGGGCGGAGTTCGACGGCCCCGGGCGGCTGCGGATCGCCGGGACGGAGGAGGGCGTTCTGCCGTACCAACGGCTGCTCGTCGCGTCGGGGTCGGAGCCGGCCGTGCCCGAAGGGTTCCCCGCGGGGCATCCGGACTTGTGGACGTCGGACGATGCGCTGGAGGTACCCTGCATCCCCGGGCGGTTGCTCGTGGTGGGCGGCGGGGCGATCGGTCTGGAACTGGGGTCGCTCTACGCGGCGCTGGGGTCGCGCGTGACGGTCGCGGAGGCGCTGCCGGCGCTGCTGCCGGGCTTCGACCGGGATTTGCTGGTGCCGCTGCTCCGGCGGCTGAAGGGGATCTTCGAGGCGCTGTTGACGGGGACGGTGGCGAGCGGGATCGGGCCGCTGGCCGGGGGCGGGTTCTCCGTGACGCTGCGCCCCGCGCCGGGGCGGCCGGATGCGGAGGGCTTCCCGCGGACGGAAACCTTCGACAAGATTCTCGTGGCCGCGGGGCGCCGTCCCGCCGTTGCCGGGCTGCATCCCGAACGCGCCGGGCTGGCCGTTGGTCCGCGCGGGTTCCTGGCGGATGCGGGGGATGGCTCCGTGAGGGCGGCCGGGGACTGCGCGTCGGCGCCGCTGCTGGCCCACAAGGCGACGCACGAGGGGCGGCTGGCCGCGGCGCGGTTCGCGGCGGACGCGGGGTGCCCGGGGGCGGATGCGGCGCGCACGGATCTGGAGACCGCGTCGGGGACGGTGCCGGCTGTCGTCTACACCGACCCGGAGGTGGCGGCGTGCGGGTTGGGCGAGGCGGCGGCCAAGGAGGCCGGAATCCCTTGCGCCGCGGCCAAGTGCCATTGGGCGGGTTCGGGGCGGGCGCTCGCGAACGGACGGACGGACGGGCTGACGAAATGGGTGTACGATCCGGAAAGCCTGCGCATCCTGGGCGCGGCCATCGTCGGGGAGGGCGCGGGCGAGCTGCTCGGCGAGGCGCTGCTCGCCATCGAGTGCAAGGCGACGCTGGCGGACGTGGCGCGGACGATGCACCCCCACCCCACCCTCTCGGAGACGTGGATGGAGGCGGCGGCGGGGCCGCTGCATCCCATCCATGCGATGCCGAGGCGGGAGACAAGAAGTAAAAAGTAAAAAATAAGAAGGAAGAAGGAAGAAGGAAGAAGTGCGGTGGGCGGCCTGCGGCCGCCTTCGGCATGGGCTTGGCCGCCCGCAGGGTGCACCACGCTTTTTACTTCTTACTTCGTACTTCTTCCTTCTAGTAGGTGTAGCCGATGTTGAAGGAGAAGCGGCCGGAGGTGCCGAGGTAGTCGTCGGTGTTGATGGGCCAGGCGTAGTCGAGCTGGATGGGGAACTGCGGGAGGTCGAAGCGGATGCCGATGCCGTAGCCGTCGCAGACTTCGCCGTCGCCGACGAGCGGGTTCTCCTCGTCCTTCTCGAACACGTCCTGCCAGACGACACCGACGTCGTAGAAGAGCGCGAAGCGGACCATCTTGACGATGGGCAGCGTGTATTCGGCGGTGGCGGTGGCGGCGGAACGGCCGCCGACGGCCTCGTGGTCCTCGTCCTTGGGGCCGAGCTTGCGGTACTTGAAGGCGCGGACGCTGCGGGGGCCGCCCAGGAATTCGCGGTCGAAGATCGGCACGCGGTCGCTGTCGCCGTACTCCTTGACCATGCCGGCCATGCCGCGGAAGTTGAGGACGTGGCCGAACCAGAGCGGGATGTACTGGGAGGCGCGCAGGCGGAACGCGTAGTTGTCGGTGTCAGCCCCGAACGGCCCGCCCGCGAGGGTGGCGGCGGCGCTGCCGCGGAAGCCGCGCGTGGAGAGGAAGGTCTTGTCGCGGGTGTCGCGCACCAGCTCGAGCGTGCCGTAGCTCTTGAGGCGCTTGCCTTCCTCCTCCTGGATGCGCGGGGAGGCGTTGGTGGAGACGTCGTGGATGTCGTAGTGCGTCAGGCCGTAGATGTAGTTGATGCGGTTGAAGGAGAACAGCGGCTGGCCGAGCGTGACGGAGCCGCCGGTGGTGGTCTGGTCGTAGTCGTCGGAGTAGTAGCGGGCGTCGCGGCGGAAGAGGTCGATGCCCAGCGAGAGGCGCTTGTCGAGGAACCACGGCTCGATCCAGAAGGCCTCGACGTCGCTGCGCTTGGAGCCGATCTGGAGGCGCAGGTTCAGCTTCTGCCCGCCGCCGGTCAGGTGGGGCCAGCCGAAGAGGTCGAAGTTGCCCTGGCGGAGTTCGGCGTAGCCGATGATGCTGTCGATCGACGAGAACCCCACGCCGAACGTGAAGGAGCCGGTGTTCTGCTCCTCGACGTCGAAGACGAGGTTGAACTGGTTGGTCTCGGAGGTGCTCTCGCTGTAGCTGCCGACGTAGCTGAAGTAGTTGAGGTTGCGGATGCGGTTCTCGCTGGAGCGGACGCGCGGCTCGTTCCAGACGTCGCCGGGCGCGACGCCGATTTCGCGGCGGATGACCTTGTCCTTGGTCTTGGAGTTGCCGCGGATCTCGATGTTGCGGATGTAGGCGAGGGAGCCTTCCTTCACGTCGTAGGTGACGGCGGCGGTCGCGGCATTGGTGTCGAGGGCGATGCGCGGCTCGACGCCGGTCTTGATGTAGCCGCGCGAGCCGTAGTAGTCGCGGATGGTCTGCGCGCCGGAACGGATTTCGGCGAGCGACGCGGTCTTGCCGGGCACGGCGGGCACACCGCGGGAGACCTCGTCCTCGGGGAAGAGCGTGACGCCGCGGGTGCGCCAGGCGCGGAGCGTGTAGAGGGGGCCCTCCTCGACCTCGTAGGTGATGTCGATCTTCTTGGCGGAGACGTATTCGTAGGTCGGCACGCCCACGCGCGCGGCGAGGTAGCCGCGGTCCATGAAGGCGCCGCGGATGGCTTCGCGGTCGGCCAGGACGGTGCCGGGCTCGTAGATGCCGTCGTTGTTGATGAAGCTCAGCCACGACGACTGCTTCTGGGTCATCACTTCCAGCAGGTCGCGGCGCGAAACGTGCTCGTTGCCCTCGAAGAGGATCTTGCGGACAATCGCGCGCTTGCCTTCGGCGACCGTGATTTCGAGGTCGGCGAACTCCGGCTGCTCCGGCACCGGCGTGAACTTCCACTCCAGCTTGGCGTTGGGGAAGAAGTCCTTGCGGTACTTCTCGCGGACCGCCTGGGAACGCTCGCCGAGCAGGGCGTTGTCGGCGCGCGCGCCGGCCTCGATCTCCAGCCACTCGCGGATCTTCTTGTTGCCCATGTAGTCCGCGCCGCGGATGGAAAGGCGGCGGATTTTCGGGCGGCCCGAGACGCGGTAGACGAGCACGATGCCGCCTTGCAGCGCCGCGGCGTCCTCCACGCGCACCTCGGCGTAGGAAAACGCCTTGCTCTTCTGGAGCTGGCGGAGGTCGGCCGAGAGCGCGTTGCGGTCGAGATCCTGCCCCACGCGGGCGCTGACGTTCGCCAGCACCTGCTCCGCGCTCACCGGCACGCGGCCAATGGCTTCCACACGGATGTCGCGGACGACGGACGACGGGTCGCCGCCGCGCTGCGCCGCCGCGGGGAGGGCGGACGCGATGGCCAGGCACAGCGCCGCCGCCGCGGGGGCCGCCCCCCGCGCCAGCCGGCGCACAAAACGGGCAAATCGGTAAACTGGTTGCATGTCGTTTTTTCCTATGCCAAATCCCCCCGCTTGGCGAGACAAAAGCGAGGGTCAGCCGCCCGAGAGGCGTTCGACCGCGGCCTGGGCTTCGGCGTGGCCCTGGGCGGCGGCCTTGCGGTACCAGTCGAGGGCGGGGGCGAGGTTGCCGGAGCCGGTCTTCCTGGCGCGGAGTTCGGCCTGGCGCCCGAGGACGAACTGGGCCGCGGCGTTTCCGGCTTCCCCTTGGGCGGCCAGCCAGGCGGGACCGCCTCCGGCGCCGCGGTTGGCGGCCACGAGGACCCAGCGGACGGACTCGGCGTCGTGGCCGGCGGGGCCGTTGCCGTCGAGGTAGAGGCGGCCGAGCAGGACCTGGGCGTCGGCATCGCCGCCGCGCGCGCGGGCAATCATCCACTGCAGGGCCTGCGGCTGGCCGTGGGCCAGGGCCTGTTCCATGCGGCGGAAGGCGGCGGCGGGGTCCGGTTGCGGGAAGCCCTTCCCTTCTTCGTGCATGCGGCCGAGGAGGTACTGGGCGTTGGCATCCTGGGCGTCCGCCAGGCGCTGCAGTTGCTTGACGAGTTGCTGGATGGCGAGGTTGCTGCGGGGGGCGGCGTAGGTCCAGTGGCAGGTCTCGAAGGCGGCCGCCGCGATGTCGGAATCGGCCGCGCAGCCGATGCCGAGCTGCCGGCAGACCATGAGCGCGACGTCGGAGCCCGGCGCCTTGAACTTGTGGGCGGACTGGAAGGAACGGAAGGCCGCTTCGGGCCGGCTTGCGGCGAGGCGGAGTCCGCGGTCCATGCAATGCTGCCCCCAGGCGCGCTTGGCAAAGGGCACGCCGTAGGTGAAGGCCAGGGCCAGGACAACGGTGGCCAGGGCCCAGGGAAGGTAGCGGAGGGTTTTGTCGAAGAACCGGCGCGTGGGGGTGCAGCGGCCGCCGTGGTGGCGGCGGCGGTGGTGGTGGTGCGCGGAGCCGGAGGTGGCGCCGGAGGAGGGGGCGGGGGCTGAAGTGGCGGACGGGGAAGCGGAAGCCGGCGCGGCGGAATGCCCGCGGGCCGGCTGGGCGGCGGTCCGGACCGCGGCGGCTTCCGCGGCGGCGCCGCGCTTGGAGGTGGCGTCGGCCTGCGCGGCCAGCTCGGGGAAGGCGCCGGCGAGGGCCTTGCGGATGCCGCCTTCGGGGGCGGGGGAATCCGCCAGGCGGCGGAGTTCCGCGGCCAGGCGCGGCACGAGGTAGAGGGCGTGGTCGCCCTGCGCATGCCAGGGGGCCTGCGCGCGGAGGGCATCGAGCTTGTCCGCGGCTTCGCGGAGGGTGTCGGGGGAGGGCTCGGAGGCGCCTTCGGCGGCGAGGCCGGACCAGATGCCCGCGGCGGTGGCCAGCAGGCCGGCCAGGGGCTCGGTCTCGGCGAACATCCGGAAGAGGAGGGGCTGGAGGCCGTAGTCGGGGTCCTCGGGCTTCACCGAGGAAACGGCCAGACCGGGCAGGTCGGGGTAGTTGTCGGCGAGAAGCGGGAGGCGCTGGCGCAGGATGGCGCGGAAATCGTTGCCGGAGGCGGGATCGCGGTCGGCGTGGGTCAGCAGGAGGGTGACGGGCGGCGGGTACGGGCGGCCGAGCAGGTGGCGCAGGCAGGCGTTGGTGGCCCACACGGCGTCGAGGCGGCCGGGGTCGTTCTCGGTCTCGCGCATGCGGGAGGGATCGAAGAGGACGTACACGCGCGAGGCGGCGTCAATCTGCGCACGCAACAGGCGGATGTCGTCGGCATGGGCTTCGGCGCGGGCGGCGAAGCCGGCGGGATCGGGGGTGTCCTCGGGCTTCTGGAAGGCAAGGCGGAAGATTTCGGCGGGGCACTCGGGGATGTCGAGGGAGAGCAGATCCTGCTGCCCGCGGCAGACGGTCCAAGGCATGGAGACGAAACGGTCGGGCAGCTCCGGGGGCTGCGGCGTGGCGTAGAGGGAGGAGGGCAGCTGCTCGAGGAAGCGGAAGGAGGCGCTGCTTTCGGGCTTGAGCCGGCAACCGTCCTCGGGATGGGCGGCAAACACCTTGGCCAAGGCCATGTTCAGCACGGTCTTGCCCGATCCTTCTACGCCCAAGAACAAAATGATGCCCATATCCGACTTCTTTCCAAACTTGCGGTTTCGGTAAAGATAGCCGCCCATGCCTTTTTCCGCAATCCAATTTCGGGGTCGTGGCCGCGGCGGGCGCATCTCCGGTTTGTGCCCCCTCCTCCCTTCCGCCTCGACTTTTGGTGCCCCTTGATTGGACAGCAAGGCCCCTGGTGGGGCGAGCCGTCCCCGGCGAGCCGGTGTGGAAGGGGGCAGGAGGTCTGGAAAACCGGCAAGAACGGCTCGGCGGGGACG
>JAFYAC010000039.1 GCA_017540905.1 Kiritimatiellia bacterium
GACGACGCCGCCGCCGGGACGGGCGGGCGCGGCCACCGCCGGGGCGTCGCCGCCTTTGTCGGGCGCGCCGCTGCGTGCGCATCCGGCGGAGAGGGAGCGGGAGAGGAAGAAGTCGACCACCAGGAGCGGAAGAATCCAGACGAGGTGGCGCCAGGGGGATTTGGTTTGGGGCTTGCGGGTAGGCATCGGAAAGGAAACTCGATTGCAATCGAATGCAATCGAATGCACTCGATTGCAATCGAAGGGGAAAACGTCGGGGCGGGGGCGCGCGGGGCGCGGCCCGTCAGACGGCCATGATGTCCTTTTCCTTGGCGGCGACGGCGTCGTCGACCTTCTTGACGTAGGTGTCGGTGTAGTCCTGGACGTCCTTGAGGGCGCGGGTGCAGTCGTCTTCGCTGATGGTGCCGTCCTTTTCGAGGGCCTTGACGGCGTCGTTGGCTTCGCGGCGGACGGCGCGGATGGCGACGCGCGCTTCCTCGCCCATGCGGTTGGCGACCTTGGTGAGTTCCTTGCGGCGCTCTTCGCTCAGCTCGGGGATGGGCACGCGGATGAGGCGGCCGTCGTTGAGGGGAGTGACGCCGATGTTCGCCGCGAGGATCGCCTTCTCGATGGCCGGCAGGGAGGAGGGGTCGAAGGGCTTGATGACGATCAGGCGCGGCTCGGGCGTGCTGATCAGCGAGATGGTGTTCAGGCGGGCCTGGGTGCCGTAGCATTCGACGTTGATGCCGTCGACGAGCGCGGGCGAGGCCTTGCCGGTGCGCAGGCCGCTGAGGCCCTGCTGGAGGTGTTCGACGCTCTTTTCCATCTTGTCTTCGGCGTCGAGGAGGATTTCGTCGGAGGATTCGTACATGGTGTTTCCTTTCGGTTTCGGTTGGTTTCGGTGGGTGGGGACAAAGGGGGCGTCAGTCGCCGGCGACCAGGGTGCCGGCCTTCTGGCCGCGCACGACCTTGAGCAGCTCGCCGGGCTTGAAGAAGTCGAAGACGAGGATGGGAATCCGGTTGTCCATGCACAGCGAGAAGGCCGTGGAATCCATGACCTTCAGGCGGCGGGCGAGGGCTTCGGAGTAGGTGAGGCGGTCGAACTTGGTGGCGGTGGGATCCTTGACGGGGTCGGCCGTGTAGATGCCGTCGACCTTGGTGGCCTTGAGGAGGACTTCGGCGCCGATCTCGGCGGCGCGGAGGGCGGCGGCGCTGTCGGTGGTGAAGAAGGGGGCCCCGCTGCCGCCGCCGAGCACCACGACCTGGCCCGCCTCCAGCAGCTCGATCGCCCGCCGGAACGTGAACAGCTCCGCGACCGCCGGCATCGCGCGGGCCGCGAGGCACGTCGCCGGGATGCCCGCCGCGTTGAGGGCGGAGGTCAGGGCGAGCGAATTGATCATCGTGGCGAGCATGCCCATGTTGTCGCCCTCGGCGCGGCCGAAGCCGCGGTCCTGGCCGCGGAGCCCGCGGAAGATGTTCCCGCCGCCGATGACCACGCCGACCTGGACGCCGAGGGCGCGCACGGCCTTGATCTGGCCGGCCATGCGGGCGAGGACGTCCGGATCGATGCAGTCGGGGCCGTCCTTCGCGTGGAGAACTTCGCCGCTGAGCTTGAGGAGGATGCGGCGGTACTTGACTTTGGCAACGGGTTTCTTGGCTGTGGTTTTGGGCATTTCAATCTCCTTTTTACAGGGCGTGGCCGGGAACGGAACAAGTCGGAGGATCGCCCTCGGGCGTCCCGAGAGTGTAGACCCCGCCGGCAGGACAAACCAGCGGCGCGGGAAGAAGGGCGGGCACGAGCACGCCTTGGGAGGAGGGCCACTTCCCGTTGGCGGCGGCGTACTCCTTGCAGGCGGTGGACAGCGCCTCCAGCCTCTCCGCGCACTGGGCCGCCTGCCGCCGCTGTTTGTTCCGGAACAGCGCCGGAACCGCAATCACCCCCACCAGCACCACGATGGCCACCAACAGACACGCCTCCACCACGGTCATGCCGCGGCGGCGGTCGGTTGTGCCGGATGCTGGGAATGGACTCTTCATGCTCCTCCGATTAAACGGCTCCCCGCCCCGGGAGTAAAGCGCAAAACTTCCTCTGCCCAGCATTCAGGGGAACCACCAACGCCCCCATTTGCTTTCAGGCGCTCGGCGTACGGCAACCAAGCAATTCCCGATACATCGCCAGGTACCTTTCTGCGATAATGTTCCAATCATATCGCTCTGCCCAAGCCCGCGTAGTTCCACGCATGGATTCCAACCTGTTCCTGTCCCGCTCAAATTCCGAAAGCTGCTCCACCCAGTCGTCTACACTGGCATCGGAGGGCATGACGGCATTGCAATCATCCGCCACGTATTCCGGAACGCCCCCCACCCGGTTGGTCATCACAGGGGTCCCGCAGGCCATGCTTTCGAGGAATACGTCGTTGGCGGAGCTGTCCAGCATGGGCATGCACAGCAAATCCGCTTGGCGGTATTCGTCCAGCAGCTCCGGGTCCGAAAGGCGCGGGAGCATCGTCACGCAGGGAATGCCAGCGTACAGGTTTTTTTCGTGGGACAAGGTCCGCACGCGCCACTCGAACCGCTCTGAAGGCAAGCGTCTGGCGACCGCTGCCGCAAACGCATGATCACGCTCCGTATTGCCCAGCAAAAGCAACCTCAACCGGTTGCCCCCGCGGATCCGTCGTTGGCCCGGTGAAAAAAACGCGCAATCCACACCCAGGGCAATTCGGCACACCCGCTCCGGGGGCATGACCCGTTCCACGAATGGGCGCTGGCTCTCGCTCGTCAGCACGACCATGTCTGCCTGCGCATAGCCGTCGGGGCGCAACCAGACCTTGTCCCAGCGCCGGGCGCTGCAGTGGACGCTCAGGACGACCCTGCCGCCACGCCGGCGGTAGGCTTCCGCTCGCTTCGGGGCGGCGAATTCACCCCACAACCAATGCACAACGTGAGGTTCACCGCGCGGCAAAGCCTTCAAAATGGTTCGTTCATCCACAATTGGTGTCAAGGAGTTCCATGCGCTTCCGTACCATCGGCTTCCCCACGCTCGCAACCATTCCCCGGCCGTCCAGCTTTTCTGCTGCCAACGACGCCACCGTTCCTCAAACTCCACAGGCACAATGCCCGTCGCATGAACCGCCGGCCACAGCCCGGAGTGCTCCGAAAAACCCTCCGGGCGCATCACGATGCCAAATGCCTTCATCGCACGGCCTCATTATTCCGTTGGAACGCCAGTCCCACCATCTGCCGCCATGCGGACCAATTTGTCCATTTTGCTTTCAGGGCCTGGCGGACGAACCACCGGGCGCGGTCGCGTTCGCCGCGGTTCCGGTAGAACCAGGCGTTTTCGTTGCATTTGTCCGTCAGGGCGCGGACCATCCGGCGGCGGGGAACCACACCGCCCCAGATGTCGCGGCGGTGGAGGAGGGCCTGGAACAACGGGACCGGTTCGGGGTTGGCTTTCCAATTGTTGGCGGTGATGCCCTGGCCCGCCTTGCGGAAGCCGGCGAGGATTTCCCCGACGAGGCCGATGGGGTGTTTTTTCGCGACCCGCAGGAAGAATTCGTGGTCTTCCCCCAACTTGCCGTAGGGTTCCCCAGTGTTGAACATCCCGACCTCCCCGAACAGGCTTTTCCGCACCATGACGGTCGAAATCGTAATCCAGCAGTGGTCCAGCAGTCGCTCGAAAATCCATCCGGTACCGGGAACGGTTTCCAATCCGTGCCGGACCCCGACCACTCGCGAATCCTTGTCGATGACGTTGCACAGCGTATGGCAGAGCGGAATGTCGGGATGGCTCTCCATGAACTCCACCTGCCTGGCGAGTTTCTCGGGATGCCAGACATCGTCCGAATCCAGGAAGGCGGCATATTCGCCCTTGGCCGCCTCCGCCGCCTGGTTCCGCGTGACAGGGCAAATCCCGGAATTCGTGTCCCGGCAAAACAGGCGGATCCGGTTCCCGTATCCCTGCAGGATTTCGCGGGTTCCGTCCGTGGATGCATCGTCCACCACAACGATTTCCTTGTTCGGCCAAGTCTGGGCCAGAGCGGAGTCCACGCACTCCCGGATGGTGTCCTTCCGGTTGTACGCGCCGATGCACACGCTAACGAGAGGATGGGGCGGCATGGTGGGGTGGCGGGGGGCACTGTGAATAGACCGCTCGGAGCCATCGGTCGAGGCCTTTTCTAGGCATTCGCGGGTCACAGCATGGTTCCTTTTCCTGATGGGTTTCCCTTCAAGGTGACATGGGCCGATACCGCGCCATGGTGCCCTGCGGGGGCATCGTCAATCATCCATGTGTCGCTTCCGGCGTTCATCGAGGCCATCCTACACACCACCCGCATTTCCCTCAACCATCAAATCCCCGAGGATGGGGAGACGAGGCAGAGACGGCGCCACTGGTGTGTTCCCAGGTGTGTTGGACATACTTTTACCCGGCAGGGCATTACGCGCCGGCGGCGTGGAGGAGGCCAAGGAGGACCGCGCAGGCGGTGTCGGTGCGGAGGATGCGGGGGCCCAAGGAGAGCGGAGCGAAGCCGTGGCGGCGGAAGAGGGCGACTTCGTCGGGAATCCAGCCGCCTTCGGGGCCGATGGCGAGGAGGGTGCGGGCCGGGGAGGAGAGGGAGGGGAGAGGGGTGGACGTGGATGCGTCTGGATGCGCAATCCAACGGTTGGCGTGGGGAGGAAGCGAGGGTAGCACGTCCTCGACCAGCGGGCGGAGGCGGCGGTGGATGGTCACTTCGGGCAGGAGCGTGTCGCCCGCCTGGCGGAGGCCTTCGAGGAGGCCCTCGCGGATCGTGGTCGGGTCGAGGGCGGGGGTGTCGAAGTAGCCGCGTTCGACCTTCCAGGCGTTGGCGATGAAGATGCGCCCGACGCCGAGGGACGCCAGCACGGGCCAGAGGCGGCGCATGACCTTCGGGCGCGGCATCGCCAGCAAGAGGTCGATGCGCGGACGCGGCGGCGGGGCGGGTTCCCATTCGGCGCGGAGGCGGATGGTGCCGTCGGGGTCGGTGCCCAAAACTTCGCCGGAGCCGAGCGGGCCGGCGACGATGCCGAGGCGCAGTCGTTGGCCGGGGGCGGCGTGCAGGACTTCGCGCGCATGGCGCGCCTGCTCGCCGCGGAGGAGGACGGGGGCGCCAGCAGGGACGTCGGAAGGTTCAAGGAGAAGCCAATTCATAGGTGGCAGCATTGGGAGGTGCGGCTTCCAGCCGCGTGGGCACCGTGCATCATCACGCGGTGAGATGACGCATTCCCGAAGAAATTGCACCCCCATGGACACTTCTTCCGCGATGGCGCGGCAAGATGCCGCACCTCCGGAAGTTGCGCGGCAGTGCTTCCGGAGGTGCGGCTTCCAGCCGCGCCAGGGCGCAAGCAGCAACGGGAGGAACATGCATGTCCACGGGAAGAACGGCTTCCGGCCGCGTGGAGACAAGGAGTCACGGCTCGGGGCGGACGAAGCCGCGGCCGTCGCAGCGGGGACAGGTTTCGGCGGCGCCGTCTTCGGTTTCGATGCGGCCCATGCCGCCGCAGGCGGAGCAGGGGACGTCGAGTTCGTCGAAGGGGCGGATCATGCGGTAGCCGACGCCTTGGCAGATGCCGCAGGGACGGGCTTTTCCGTCGTCGCCGTAGGCGGCGCCGAGCCCGCCGCAGGCGACGCAGTCGATGCGGCGGTCGGCACGGTCGAACGCGGTCGCGGCGGTGGTTCCGGCGGCCGCCTTCTCGGGGGCGAGGCCGCGCTTGCGGAGCATCCAGTCGGCGGCCTTGTCGGCGAAACCGTTGGAGACGGCGCGGGTGCCGTCGAGGGCGCGCTGCTTTTCCTGCTTCATCCAGCGGTTCTGGAACCAGATGGCGAAACCGACGGCGACGATCACGACAATCCACGCGTAGCCCGAGCCCCCGCCGCCGCGCGCCATGCCGCCGCCGCCGCCGATGGACGTGCGCCGGCCGCCGCGCCCGCTCAGCGGGGCAACCGCTCCGCCACGACTACGCGATCCCGTCCGGCGAAGTCTCGCCGAAGCCCCAGCATCCGCATGGTTGTTCGTTCCTGGCATAGCAACTCCCGTACGACCGGCCCCTGGTCCTCGCCGATTTCCATGACCAGCCGTCCGCCCGATAAAAGCACATCCGCCGCCCCCGCGACAAGCCGCGAGATGATTTCCATCCCGCCGGCCCCGCCGTCGAGCGCCAGGCGCGGCTCCCAGTCGCGGACGTTGCGCGGAAGGCGGTCGCAGTCGGCGCTCGAAACGTAGGGCGGGTTCGCCGTGACGAGCGCCACCGACGCGGGCGCGACGCCCTCGAACAAATCCGCCTTGCGCAGCGCGACCCCGACGCCGAGGGAGGTTGCGTTCTTGCGGGCGAGCGCAAGCGCGTCGGCGGAAATGTCGCTGGCCGCGACGGCGGCCGCGTCCCCGAGCCGCACCGCCAGCGAGCAGGCGATGCAACCGCTCCCCGTGCAGACGTCCAGCACGGGGAGGGGCCGCGGCCAGGTGCCGTACGGCGCCGCGAGGGCCTCGCGCGCGAACGCTTCGGCGGCCTCCACGACGAGCTCCGTCTCGGGACGCGGAATCAGCGCCCACGCGTCGCAGAAAAAGCGCATCCCCATGAAATCGGTTTCGCCGATGACGTACTGCACCGGCTCCCCCCGCTCCAGCCGCGCCACGCCCGCCGACCAGCTCTCTCCGAACGAGATCGTGCCCGGGAGCCCCGCCCCCGCCGCCTCGTCCCAGCGCAAGTCCACGTCGAGCAGCCCGCACCGCAGCAGGTGGGCCGCCAGCCAGCGGAGCTGGCTCTCCGCCTCGCTCCCCTCCGTGCCCGCCGCCACGAGACGCGCCTTCGCCGTCGCCAGCGCCGCCGGCCATCCGGACGGCTTCCGCTGGGGGCGCGGGCGGCCCGCACGCGATGCCGGTTTCGGTTGCGGCTTCGGCTTTGCAATCGCCTTCGGTTTCGATTGCACTCGATTGCGCTCGATTGCAGTCGATTGCAATCGACGCTTCACGGCTTCCCCTGCCCCTGCTGCGCCGTGCGCGCGGCGAGCCGCATCTCGATGTCCTTGGCCTGCAACGCGTCGATCACCTCGTCCAGATGCCCCTCCATGACCTGGTCCAGCGAGTAGAGCGTCAGGTTGATTCGGTGGTCCGTCAGGCGGTTCTGCGGAAAATTGTACGTCCGCACGCGCTCGCTCCGGTCGCCGGAGCCGATCTGCGACTTGCGCTCGCTGGCGAGCTTGTCGTGGTCCTGCTGGCGGCGCAGGTCGAGCAGGCGGGAGGCGAGGACGCGCATGGCCTTTTCGCGGTTGCGGTTCTGGCTGCGCTCGTCCTGGCAGGCGACCACCAGTCCCGTCGGCAGGTGGGTGATGCGGATGGCGGACTCCGTCTTGTTGACCTTCTGCCCGCCGGGGCCCGACGCGCAG
This sequence comes from Kiritimatiellia bacterium, assembly GCA_017540905.1. Lineage (GTDB taxonomy): Bacteria > Verrucomicrobiota > Kiritimatiellia > CAIQIC01 > Lenti-01 > CACXEY01. Next base: position 7,382 of record JAFYAC010000039.1, read on the forward strand.
AAGAGGTCGATCCGCAGCTCCTCCGGCTTGATTTCGACCTCGCTGATTTCCTCGACCGCCGGCAGCACCGCCACCGTCGCGGCGGAGGTGTGGATGCGGCCCTGCGCCTCCGTCTCGGGCACGCGCTGGACACGGTGGCCGCCGGATTCGTAGCGGAGGGTCTTGTAGACGTCGGTGCCCTCGACCGAAAAAACGATTTCCTTGTAGCCGCCGAGCTCCGAGGGGGAGGCGTCGATGACGCCCGTCTTCCAGCCCTTCGAGTCGGCGTAGTGCACGTACATGCGGTAGAGGTCGCCCGCGAAAAGCGCTGCCTCCTCGCCGCCCGTGCCCGCGCGGATTTCCATGATCGTGTTGCGGCTGTCGTCCGGGTCCGGCGGCAGCATCCGCTCCAGCAGGCGGCGCTCCGCGGCGGCCGCGCGCGCCTCCAGCTCCTCCTTCTCCGCACGGGCGATTTCCGCAAGCTCCGGGTCCCCGGCGGCGTCCGCGAGGACCTCCGCGTTCTCGGCGAGCATCGCCTTGACGCGGCGCCATTCCTCCGCGGCCTTGCCCAGCTCGCTGAGGCGCTGGTGCTCGCGCACGAGTTCCTTGAAGACGGCGGGGTTCGACGCGGCGCCCGGGGCGGACATCTCGCGTTCGAGCTCCTCGACGCGGCGGGCGGCCTGTGCGAAATAGGCGGAATCGATTTCCATGGCGGTGTACGCAAACGGGCCGGAGCCTCCCCCGTGGGGAAAGCGCCGGCCCGCGGAGGGATGCGGCTACTTCTTCTTCGCGGCGGCCTTGGCGGCGGCGGCGGCGTAGCGCTTCTTGAAGCGGTCTACGCGGCCTTCGGTGTCGATGAACTTGGCCTGGCCGGTGAAGTAGGGGTGGCAGGCGGCGCAGGTGTTGACGCTCATGTTCTTGACGGTGGAGCGCGTCTTGAGCACGTACCCGCACGCGCAGGTGATCGTGGCTTCCTCGTACTTGGGATGGATGTCTTTCTTCATGGTTCTCTCTTTCAGGTTAGATGCGCCGGATTTTGCCGGCAGCAAATCGGCGCGCACCATACACCGCCCGCCCCCCCCCACGCAAGCCCAAACCGCGCGATCAGCCCTTGACGGCGCCTTCGGTGAGGCCCTTGACGAAGAGCTTCATGGAGAAGGTGAAGAGGACGATCACCGGGATCGACGCGATGGCGTAGCCGGCCATCAGCGGGCCCCAGAGCTTGATGTATTCGCCGGCCATGCGCATCAACTGGACGGTCACCGGCAGGCGGGCCTGTTCGCGCATGACGATCAGCGGCATGACGAATTCGTTCCACTGGCCCAGGAACTGCATGACGGCCACGGTCCCCATGATCGGGCCGGAGAGCGGGATGACCACCAGCTTGAGCTGCTGGAAGTGGTTGGCGCCGTCGATTTCGGCCGCTTCGAACAGGTCCTGCGGGATGTCGGCGATGAAGTTGCGGAAGACGAAGATGGCGAAGGCCTGTCCGCCGGACGCGCCGACCAATATGAGCGCGGTCAGCGTGTTGAGGAGGTTCATGTCGCGCAGGAGGATGAACATCGGGACGAGGTTCGCGATCATGGGCATCATCATGAGCAGGAGGAGCGCGTTCCAGAGGAACGACGACATCGGCACGCGCAGGCGCCCGAAGAAGTACGCGCCCGCCAGCCCGAAGACGACGATGAAGAACGTGGCCGTCGTGCTCAGGAAGATGGAGTTCGCGACGGTCGGCGAGACCATCGCCCACGCGGTCTTCCAGTTCTCCCAGTGCATCGGCTGGGTGAGGGTGTTCGGAGAGAGGTAGAACTGGTTGTTGTCCTTGAGCGAGACGACGAGCATCAGGTACAGCGGCAGGAACGCGAACGCCAGCACGAACCAGATGAAGAAGTGCTTGCAGAAGCGCAGTCCCCATTCGCCCGCGCCCGCGGCGAGGCGGTAGGCGGGCTGCTGCTGCCGGGCGAACGCGCGCGCGACGTAGCGGTCGCCCTTGCTGACGGCCGCCGGCGGGCGCTTCATGCAATGGGCGAGGTAGGCGTCGTTGACCTTCTTGAAGATCTTGCCCCACGAGACGGAGAGGATGATGAAGATGACGCCGGTGACCATCATGTCGATGTTGCCCGCCTTGGCGCCGTAGGCGACCAGGATGCCGCCGCAGCTGCCGATCAGGGTCTTGAAGACGAGCGGCGTGAGCATCAGCACCAGCGCCATCCCGAACAGCAGCACCTGCACGGGCGCGCCGAAGAAGATGGTCGCCAGCATCGCCGCCGCGCCCACCGCGTAGCCGCCCAGGCGGAACGCGCGGCCGCGGTTCTGCGCGAGGTACACGACGGCGACCAGCGCCGCCAGCTGCACCACCATGCCGGCCGTGAAGAGCGCCAGGTTGCCGACGGTCGCGGCCTTCGCGAGGAGGGTGGACTTGACGTAGAAGTAGGTCTGGATGAACGCGAACAGCGCCAGCAGCCCGAACCGCGAACCCTTGCTGGGCGCCTCGGGGTGTTCCTCGGCGTTGAGCAGCATGTTGCAGATCTTCTGGAGGAGCAGGACGACGACCGTCAGCACGATGCCGACCGCGCAGGCGTAGCCCATCTGCTGGTCCATGAACGCCTTGCGCAGCATGAACAGCGCCGGCACCGTCGCGCGCCCGCCGGGACCGCCCGTGATGCCCGCGAGGGCGAGCACCATGCCGGCGTCCTTGATCGTGTCGATGATGGCGAAGACCAGCAGCAGGTAGATCGACCCCATCAGCAGCGGCAGCTCGATCTTGGTGAAGCGGGTCCACCAGTTCGCGCCGTCGATGTCGGCGGCCTCGTAAATATCCTTGGAGATGCCCTGGAGCTTGGCCAGGTGCGTCAGCACCGCGAACGACCCCACCCACGGGAAGCCCCACACCACGCACGCGATGATGATGATCTTGGGGTCGCCCAGCCACGCCGGGGAGGTGCCGGCCTTGAAGGCCGTCAGCCAGTCGAGCGTCTCGAAGAACGACCGCTGCAGGCCGGGCCCGAGCGTGTCAAGCTTCATCGACACGAACGCGCCCGCGTGCTGCAAGGCCCCCATCAGCCCGCTCCAGTCGAGGAACTGGTTGAGGTAGCCGCTGGTGGCCTCGAAGAAGAACGACCGCCAGATCAGCACCGTGATCAGCCCCGGGATCACCATCGGCACCACGAAGAGCGTCCGGTACAGGAACTGCATCTTGTCCGACGTGCACCGGTGGATGCATACGGCCACCAGCAGGGCGGGAATCATCTTGATGACGTTCCAGAAGCCGAGGATGAAGGCGAGCTTGAACGAATTCCAGAACTCGAGGTTCTTGACGAGGTCGACGTAGTTCTCGAACCCGACGAACTCCGAGATGTCCGACCCGTTCCACCGGAACAGCGAATGGAAAATCCCGCTGCTCGCCGGATAATACTGGAACAACGCGATGAGCACCAGGGTGGGGATGATGAAGAGATAGATCTCCCAATGGTGCTTGAGCTGGCTGGCTTTTACGGGTTTCGGTTGCATGCTATCGGTCCTTCGGGTTTGACGGTCCGTTCAACCCCCTTACCCTGCCACATTCCCGGGCCGCTTGGCAAGCCAAGACGCCGGGTTTTGAGTGACAAGTGAAAAGTGACAAGTGAAAAGATGCGGTGCGCCCGCTGCGCGGGCGGGTAATGGACGGGATGGAGGGGGGCGGAGCCATGCTGGGGGCGCGGGCGTCCCGCCCGCAATGCGACCGGGACATGTCCGTTTGCCGCCAAGGATGGGCCTTCCCGATCGCACGGAGCGCTCGCTCCACCATGGGCCCCTGCCGCTCCATCGGGAGCGCGGACTGGCATTTTCCCAACCATTGGAAACTTTTTTTCCAATCATTTGAAAAAACTGCTGGTTTTTCCAACCATTGGAAAAAAGTTTTCCAATCATTGGAAAATTTCCGCCGCGACGGCCGGGTACGGGCCCCCTCCCACGGATCGCGTGTCATGCTTCCTGGCCGGGACGACAATGTACCACCGACGGTGCCCCCGTCGTCCTCCGTGCAAGGAAATCCGCATGCCGTGCATGTCATAAGATTATGGAAAACATGCTGAAAACATGCGTCTTTTCATCCATGTTCCCCCTCTTGAAACTCTTTCCTGCCAGCCCCCACCCGCCGGACGCCTGCGAGGGCCCCGTCACCACACTGCTTGCCCCCCGTTCCCGTCCATGCCCAACCCGAGCCTATTGAATCCCCCAACCAGAGTGGACGGAAAGGGTGGCGGGGGAGTATCGGCGGGAGGCCGTCGGGGCAAGCGTCTCCCGTGATTTTCACCCGGGACGCCCCCCCTCCCCTCCCGATTCCCCCTCCGTCCTGGCTCAAGCGTTGGAGCAGCCGCGGCAACGGAGGCCGCAGCGGAGGGAAACGTTCTCGATGAGGTGCAGGGCAACGTCGTCGAGGCCGACGAAATGGATGACGTTGCGGTAGGCGCCGCCTTCGGGTTCTGAGGCGACAACGACGCCGGAACAGTGGACACCGCGGCCATCCGGCACGTGGATGTCGAACTCGTAGAGCCCGAACTCGGGCAACGGCTGCGGGGAAAGGAACTTCATGCCAAGGTGGCAGATGTGGAGATCTTCGAGCTCGGAGAGCGGCGCGGTGGTGGTCAGCGACTGCTCCAGCGAGACATAGCCGTCGCCGCAACGGTACTGGATGGAGCGGTGCACGTGCATGGCCCGCTCCGTCAGCCTCCGCATCCCGCCGGTTCGGGGAGCGCGGCGCCGGAGAGCAGCGCGTCGCGGTGCATCTCGAAGTCGGCGCGTTCGTCGTCCGTCCAGCGGGCGGCTTCCTCGATGCGGGCGTCGAGGCCGTCGAAGTCGAGCCCGGCGGGGGCGCCGAGATGGGTCTTGGCGGCGATGGCGGCGTCGGGGTCGCGGTCCTTGAGGTCGCCGAGGTGCGCCTTGACCTCGCGGTAGGCGTCGCGGAAGGGCATCCCGCCGACCACCAGCTCGAGGGCGCGGTCGGTCGCGAACACGTCGGGCGTGAAGGCGCGGCGGCAGGCGGCGGCATCGACTTGCAGCGCCGACATGACCGCCGTCATCACGCGAAGGCTGGAGATGGCCAAATCGAAGCCGCGCATGAACGGCTCCTTGGTCTCCTGCAGGTCGCGGTTGTAGCCGGACGGGGCCGCGCGGACGATTTCGGCGGTGACGGACGCCTGCGCCATGACCTTGGCGGCCTTGGCGCGGAGCAGTTCCATGACGTCGGGATTGCGCTTCTGCGGCATGATGCTGCTGCCCGTCGTGTACTCGGCGGGGAGCCGGAAGTAGCCGAATTCCGGCATCGAGAAGAGAATCAGGTCCTCCGCCAGCCGCGAGAGCGTCAGCATCGCCTGCGAGAGCGCGGAGAGAATCACCGACTCGAGCTTGCCGCGCGACTGGTTGGCGTGGAGCACGTTGGATACGGGCCGGGCGAAGCCGAGCAGGTCGCTCGTGAGCTGCCGGTCGATGGGGAGCGGCACGCCGTAGCTCGCCGCGGAGCCGAGCGGGCACTGGTCGTTGAGGTCGTACGCCGCCATCAGCAGCGAGAAGTCGTCCAGAAGGCTCTCCGCCCACGCCGAGGCCCAGAGGCCCACGCTGGACGGCATCGCCGGCTGCATGTGCGTGCGGCCGACCATCGGGATCTTGCGGTGCTGGCGCGCGAACGCCGAGAGGACGCCCGCGAGCGCGGCGGCGGCCTGCATCGCGTCGAGGAGGCGGACCTTGCCGAAGAGGCGCAGGTCCACCGCCACCTGGTCGTTGCGGCTGCGGCAGGTGTGCACGCGCTTGCCGAGGTCGCCGAGCTTCGCGGTCAGGCGGCGCTCGACCGCGAGGTGGACGTCCTGGTCTTCGAGCGTGATCTTGAACTTGCCCGCGCGCGCGTCTTCGACGATGCGCGCGAGTTCGGCGGTCACGGCTTCGACTTCGGCCGCCTTGAGGACCGGCGGCTCGACCGGCATGGCGGCGAGCATCCGCACGTGGGCGGCGGTGCCCATGCAGTCGGCCTCGACGAGCGCGAGGTCGAGGATCCGGTCCTGCCCGGCGGTGTACGCGAGAACTTCGGCGTCCACCGTCCCGACGGTCGTGTTCCGGCGCATGGCGTCAGTGCTGGATGCGCTTGATCTTGAAGATGTGCTTCTCGGGTTCGGCCAGGAACTCGGGCGGCAGCTCGATGCGGATGGTCTTGCCCTTGTCGTCGCTGGTGGAGGGGGGCGGGGAAGGCGGACGCTGGATTTCGGTTTCGATGAGGCCGCCGGGAATCTGGAAGCTCTTGTTGCAGACGGGGCAGTCGACGACCTGTCCGGCCATGTCGTCGGTGCCGTTGAGTTCCTGGCCGCAGTGCGGGCAGGTGAAATCGATTTGGGCCATATCCTTGTGCTCCTTGTATGAATCAACGATTGCGCCCCCAATCTACCACGCTTCCCCCCGCTTGAAAAGGGGAGCCCTCCAATTTTGTCCGGACGCCCACCCCCAGCCCTCCCCCTCGACTGCAATCGACTGCAATCGAGGGCCGTCGATTGCACTCGCCCACACACTCATGAGATTATGGAAAACACTCGCAATCCACAAGCATTTCAACCCCTCTTCACCCCCATGAAAACCCGGCCGGCCCCGTGCCCCTCCCCGACCCGCCGGGCACAAAAAAACGCCCCGCGGCTTGCGGGGCGTTGCTTTTCGCGTTCGCGTCCGGGGGACGCGGCGCGCTCACTTCTTGACCTTGATGCCCTTGAAGCGGCCGATCTTCGGGAGGGGGCCGACGATGGGGGCGGCGTAGTCGATGAAGGCCTGGGTCACGTCGTTTCCGGTCTTGGCGATGTAGGCGTCCGGCACGCAGCGCGTGTTCTTCGCGACGTTCTTCAGCGGGACGCGCTCGAGCTTGACCTGGTACTTCTTGCCCTTCACGCGGCGGATCGCGATCGAGCCGTCGATGTCCGCGCTCGTGGAGCACTTGACGGCGGCGGCGCCGACGGCGGCCGCTTCCTTCGCGTCGTTCGCCGAGACCAGGCCGGGGAAGGACCGCTGCAGGTAGCCGAAGGTGTCGGCGCGCACGCGCTTGATGTCGGTCTTCTCCTTGATGACCTTGACCAGGTAGTCGCCGAGGGCGCCCGTGCCGGAGAGCTGGACGTTGCCGTGCGAGTCGACTTCCTTGGTGGAGGCCGCGGCGACGGCAATCGGCGTGCCGGTGGAGTCGGCGATGCCTTCGGAGACGGCGACGAGGCAGCGGCCGTGCTGCTTGACGCAGGCTTGGACGTCGGCGATGAACTTGTCGACGCTGAACGGGCGCTCGGGCAGGTAGATCAGGTGCGGGCCGGCCCCTTCGTAGGTGCGGGCGAGGGCGGCGGCGGCGGTCAGGAAGCCGGCGTGGCGGCCCATGACGACGTTGATCTTGACGCCGGGCAGCGCCGCGTTGTCGAGGTCGTCGCCCATGAACGCCTGCGCGACGAACTTGGCGGCGGAAGCGAAGCCGGGGGTGTGGTCGTTTTCGCGCAGGTCGTTGTCGACGGTCTTGGGGATGTGGAAGCAGTGCAGCTCGTACTTGTTCTTCTTGGCCGCCTCGTTGATGATGTGGGCGGTCTCGGCGGAGTCGTTGCCGCCGATGTAGAAGAAGTAGCGGACGTCGTACTTCTGGAGCTTGTCGAAGATGGCCAGGCAGTCGTCGTAGGTGGGCTTCTTGCGGACGGAGCCGAGCGCGGAGGAAGGGGTCTGGGCGACGAGCGCGAGCGTGGCGGCGGATTCGCGGCCGAGGTCGATCAGGTCCTCGTCGAGGATGCCCTTGATGCCGTGGAGGGCGCCGTAGATCTTCTTGATTTCCTTGTGCTTCTTGGCTTCGAGGACCGCGCCGACGAGGCTCTGGTTGATGACGACGGTCGGCCCGCCGCTCTGCGCGATCAGCATGTTGCCTTCGATTTTCGTGTATTTCTTGGCCATGTGGCTTCCTTTCAGTTGGATGGCGGGAAAGGGACGGACTCCGCCGTCAACCGTTTTTCCCTGCGTTTTTGTGCGGTGAAAGTAAGAACGCCGGGATGAGGAATCAAGCAAAAACCGCGGGCGGAGGAAAAATCCGTTCCCCGCCCCCGGTCCGCTCCTTGCGCTCGCAATCGCTTCCGGCCCGCCGTACACTCTTTCCCGACAAGGAGCCTGCCCATGAACGACTACATCGCCTGCTGCGGTCTCGACTGCGGACCCTGCGAAGCCCGTCTCGCCACCATCCGCGACGACGACGCCCTCCGCGCCAAGGTCGCCGCCGAATGGACCGCACTCAACCACGTCGAAATCACCCCTTCCATGATCAACTGCACCGGCTGCCGCATTCCCGGCGCCAAGACGCCCTACAGCGACACCCTCTGCCCCATCCGCCGGTGCGCCCGCTCCCGCAACCATCCCACCTGCGCCCCCTGCCCCGACCTCCCGACCTGCCCGAAGCTCGCCATGGTCGTCTCCAACAACCCCGCCGCCCTCCGCAACCTCCAATCCTGACCCGTTGCGCGGGCACGGACAAAAAAAATCCCAGTAAAACCGGGGAAGAAGATGGTCGGGGCGACGAGATTTGAACTCGTGACCTTTTGCACCCCAAGCAAACGCGCTACCAGTCTGCGCTACGCCCCGACGGGGATACCTGCAAAACTGAGTGCTGTTTACCACGCTTTGCCCCCCCCGTCAATTCCCTTGCACGCTTTTTCCCGAAAAAGAACCCGAGGGTGCCGGCGTGCAGGGCCTCCGGCACCGGAATCAGGGGGGAACATCTTCCTGTTCGACCCCGCCTTTTTCAGCCCCCCTGCAACGCATTGTGACGGAAGCATTGGACTTGGAAAAGCGGTTCTTGGCGCGGTCGTGGAATTTGCGGGCGAGGCTGGAGTAGCGGGTTTCGTTCGCCAGGAAGGCCTGGGAGTTGCGTTGCAGGGTTTCCTAGCCCGAGTTTCCATATTCGACCTCATTTTCAATTTTTTTCAGGGAGACGGCAGTGGTGTTCCCAGGAAATTCGCATGTCCGGCCTCCCGAAAACCGCCAAAACGGCGTGTAGGGCGTGTAGTGAAGACATACCCTCTTGCGTCACCGAAGGGACGTGCGAGAATGCCCCCATGTTTCTGCGAGCCATCAAACGACACAAGGACGGAAAGCTCCATCTCTACTGGACGCTGGTCGAGAACGTTCGCGTCTGGCGGCGCGTGTTCCAACGGCGGGCGCTGTACCTCGGTGAGCTGAATGATTCGCAGCGGGCGGAATGGCAGCGGGCCATCGAGGCGTTCGACGAGAAGGGGCGCGCCCGCCAGCTCAAGCTCTTCCCGTCCGACCATGCGCCTGCGGAGGACGGCGGCGGGGACATCGTGAAGGTGCAGATGGACAAGCTGGCGGTGAAGAACCTTCGCAACTGGGGGGAGGTGTGGCTGGGGCTGGAACTGTGGAAGCGGCTCGGCCTGGACGAGTTCTGGGCGCCGCGCCTCTCTCCGGGTCTGACCCCGCACCAGATCCTAGGGGAGCCCTATGGACGCCCCTTCTCTTGCATATCTCCGACACGCCCATTGCCCCGAACAATCCCCAAAACACATGGAACAGGTAACCATAGCGCCACATGCTTTCCGCAACCAGCAGCAATCCGAACTGCAGGCCGACGAACAGGGGCATGGACAACAACAACCACTCCTCCTGCAAAGCAGCACCAGCCAACCAACGGCGCAAAAGCTTCCCGAACCAAACCCAGGCAAACAACAAATAGAGGCCAGGCAAAACATAGGTTATGGGCAATGCGGCCATTCTCATGATTCGCTTGCTCCCTCCATAGGCGGGGATGTCCACGCACCAGGAATTGAGTGTTTTGTCGGCCATCAGCCCGACAGCCTGCCTGAAACTCATCGCCTTCCAGCGTCGGGAGACTTCTTCTTTGATTAGAGGAACAAACAAGGTTTCCGGAACCGGCTGCGCGCATTGGGGATTGATTGCCTTGGCACGCTCGCTAATAAGCTCCACATCCTCGTAATTGAAATGTCCCCGCGTGGCGAGGTTGCACCCCATCAGGCGGGGCCAGTAGTTGTCGTTGGAGCAGAAGATGCCCCCCATTTGGTGTTGCGCGAGATTGACCTGGTTGGCCTTCCATGCCCCGCCGGCGAACACCGCCGCCATCGCCCCCGCAACCAGTGCCCCGTTGCGCCAGTTGCGGGAACGCACCCGATGTCCGCAGAAAAGCCAGACCGGGAGCAACATCCACAACAACACCCCCTCCCCGCGCGACCACGTCGCCAGCCAGCATCCCACACCCGCGCACACGCCCCATGCTGCCGCCGCCACAGCGCGGCGTGCGTCCAGGCAACGGTCCGCCAGCCACAGCGTGCCCAGCACCGCCAGCACGAACGTATGCTCCGTGGCGATGTTCGCCGAATGCCGTACCAGCGCCGGGCCGGCATACACAGCAAACGCCGACAGAATCCCCGCCAGTTTACCCGCCCGCTTCGCCACCAGGCCATAGGCCACCACCGCGGACAAGGCATAGAGCAGCGCGGTGCACCAGTAGGCAATATGCAAATCGGCACCGAACAGCTTGTTCATGGCACCGTAATACCAAACGGTCACCCATGACTTCGTCAGCCAAAAATGTTCCCATCCCCACTGGATTGATGCCTGCCACAACTGGATGTAATCGTGGTTCCGGTTGCCCCACCACCACTGAGTCACCAGTTCCTGGTGGCGCCATCCCGAAATCCACCGCTCCAGCGTCCCAATCCCCAGTACAAGAGCCCATGCCCAAGCCACATGCCCCTCCACCCAGCTTGCCAGCTTTTGCCAGGCTTGCCGGACACCTTCCAGTCTGCTTCCCACGGCCAGCAATGCCATCCAGGCCAGCAACGAGATGGCACGCCCCACCGACAACGCGAAAACGGCCGTCAGCACCAGACCTGCCAGAACCGGCAACAGGGCCATCCAGGCGAAGGGGCTTCTTCCTGAAGCGGGTTCTTTCAGCCCGAAGGAGAGGGTCTGCCGGAAGCTTTTCGCCGCGGCCTTCGCGAGCTTCCATTTTTTGATGCTGACTTCCCCGGTCGTACGATCATGCTGCGGCACAGGAAGTTCAAGGCACCGCAGGCCATGGCGTGCGGCCAGGCCGCTCAAAATCACGTTGGGGGCGAATGTATCGGACGGTATCGCGTCAAAGAACCCGCGGAACGTTTCCACCCTCATCAGCCGATAGGGGGTGTTCACGTCCCAGATGCCGCCTCCTCCATAGATGGCACGGACGCTCAGCCGCGAGATTCCGCTGACGGTTTTCCTGGCCCATCCTTGCGAACGTCCGGAGCGCCGACCGACCAGGAAGTCGGCCCCGCCACGGCGATTCCACAATTCAGGAAAGTGTCCGGGACCCATTTCGTCATCGGAGTCGATCTGGAAAACCCAATCGAACCCGTCCGCCGCCGCTTCCCGGTAACCTTGGAGAATGGTCGGACCATGTCCCCCATTCGGTTTGTCGTGGACGCTGATGCGCGGAATCCGGTCGGCGACCGCCTCCATGATGGCCAGCGTATTGTCCCGGCTCCCGTCGTTGTAGGCGCGGATTTCCCAGTCGAGGTCCAATGCATCCAGGGCCACCGCCCACTTTTCCAACACGGGGCCGATGGCATCCTGCTCGTTGTACACCGGCATCACCACGCAAAGCCGCTCTTGGATCATCGCATGCCCTTTCCATTTCCCTGAGATTGAAAGTCGCCTGTTGTCATTATGGGGTCAACCATATTCTTTCCCCCACTTTATTCCATTCCAATCGCCCGTTGCAATGCCGATTCCATCGGAGCTGGCTCAGCAGTTGCAGAGGACGGATGATTGTTTGCACAGTTCAATCAGTTTCTCACGGTAGCCGAAGCGGGCTTGGGCAACGGCTTCGGACTTGGCGAAGAAATCGGTGGAGCGGTCGGGAAATTTGCGCTTCAGGGAGGAGTAGAGGGTTTCGTTGGCCAGGACGGTCTGGTAGATGCCGTCGCCGGATTTGCTGGCGGGGAAAGGGGGGGCTTCGGGGGGGAGATGAAGATGTTGTCGGCCTTGCTTTCCGCCTTCAGGCCGTTTGACTGGGAAATGTCCACGGCAGAAACATGGCGTGGCGCGGGGGTGTCGCCCAGCAACCATACCAGACGGCAAAAAGCCGCAAGAAACGCCCATGTCGCGGCATGGTGGATAAGCGAAGCCACCCAGTAAACGCGACTGGTCTCCGGCCAGGAGAAGCCGAAAATGTTCACGATGCCCCAGGCAGGATGCGACAGGATCAGTTGGCAATAGAAACATCCCAGGCACACGCACGCAAACACCATCCAGCGGGTCAATTCCCGTCTCTGCGCCCGTTCGACCACGGCCAGCAGGACCCCGATCGCAACGATGAAAGTGCAATCGTTGTGTGACAGGGAATACAAGCAGTAGTTTCCCACGACGACGGCCGGCAAATACCGGACCCACGGCCAAGGACACGATTTCAACCGCCAGGTCAGGACCGCGCACAGCACCACTCCGAACCCCGCCTGCAGAAGATTGAGGGCCGACATCGGAACCCACCGGGACATCAGATGCATCAGCGACCCCGGAAGTAGCTTTGTCTGGGTTGCTGCATCAACACCGGACTGAGGAACAGCAATAATTAAATCCAAAAGGTTCGTGCTGGACAGAATGGCAGGGGGCACCGAACAAAGGAGACATGTCACAACCGCAATGAAACAAACCTTGAATTGCCGTTGCATCAGGAGAGGGATGGCCAGCATGATTCCCATCTGGGGTTTGGTCATCATGATGGCCCATGCCAGACCAGCGGCAATCGGTTTTTCCCTATCCAGCGCCCATAGGAATACACAAAGGGATGCCGCCAGAATCAACCCATAATTCCCGACATAAAAGCAACTGCTCACGCCGTATTGGACGAGCAACGCCGCTCCCAGCGCATAGCTGCCCGCCCTCCGCCACGAACACCCGCGGTTCCTTGCATATCTGCAAACCGCCCACAGGATGCCTCCCAACGCCACCACCATCAGCCCATAATACACTTTCCACGCGGTTCTTCGCCCAAACAGCGTCAACCAGCCGAAATACGTGTAGGACCATGGCGAATAGGTCCCGAGTATTTGTTGGGAGGGAAATTCCTCTGGTGCCAAATAGTAGCGATATTGTTTGGATTTTGCATCGCCAATTTGGACCGCATAGGGATTGATTCCGTCCCGTACGCAGCTGATTTCATTGTAACGCATCAGGAAGTCAATTCCGATACGCTCGTTGCACCCGCTATATTTCTCGTCAATCCAGCCTTTGCTGAAATCCAGGCAACAAGGGATGGCAATGGCCAAAACAAACAAGACAGACAAAACAAGAAAAATAAATTCATGTTTTCCAAAAGGAGCTCTTGTATGTAGGTTTAGCATGGAAACCCCGTTGATTGTTGGCTTGTTTACTTGTTTCTTCTATGGACGCGCTTCCATTCCAAATCATCCATGCCAACGAGTCATTTATGACTTTTCGGCGCACAACAAGACATTCTTGCCGGCAAACCGCCCCCCCGCCAACCAATCAAGGCCACGGCTCAGGGGAAAAAGCATGCGGTCGTAGAACAACAACGGTGGCAATGAATAGGCGGCGCGCGCATTGCCGAATGCCTTGAACCAAAGTGTTCCGGCAAATCCCAGACTGTCTGCGTAACGCAACGTCAGAATCTTCCAAGTTTTCTCGGGGAACAATCGGCGTAGCATGGTTTTGTCGTAGCGTCGGAAATGCCCCACTTTGCGATCGAGGGCCGAAAACAGGCACTGGAACGCAGGGAGATACAGGAATACCCTTCCTCCAGGGCGCAAGGCCCTCCCCATCTCGCGCACGATGCCCGCATCGTCCTCGATATGCTCCAGCACATTCGAGGAATAGATGAAATCCACCGACTCGTCCGCAACGTGGTCCAGTGAATCCAACGTATCCGGCGGCAGGTGGAGCTTCATGTTTTCGGCTGGCTCGAGACACTGCACCCGTTTGCCGGTCCGCTTTTCCAGCAGGTGCGCCAACAACCCCGTCCCCGCTCCAAAATCGATGACTCGTGAATCCTCCGCCCTCAGAAATTTCGAAATCCACGCGACAATGAATGCGTTGTAGTTTTTCGCCTCCTCCAACGCCAGCAGATAGTCTTCTCCCAAGTATCGCATCTGAAAATCCTAATGCACAGACAAAGCTCGCACCTGGCACCCAATCAAAAGCCGCTTCCATTCCGTGCCATGCACCCGAACATCGACAATGTCACGAAAAACCAGCGGCCGGCGCGGAAGCGCCGGCCGCCGGGGAAGGCGCGGAGGGGCGCCTACTTGTAGAGTTCGACGAGCTTCTGGAGGTGGTCGAAGCGGGCTTGGGCGGCGGCTTCGGACTTGGCGAAGAGGTCTTTGGCGCGGTCGGGGAATTTGCGGGCGAGAGAGGAGTAGCGGGTTTCGTTGGCCAGGAAGGCCTGGTAGCTGCCGTCGCCGGGTTTGCTGGAGAGGGTGAAGGGGTTCTTGCCTTCGGCCTTCAGCGCCGGGTTGAAGCTGAACAGGTTCCAGTAGCCGGCCTTGACCGCCGCTTTCATTTCGTCCTGGCAGTGGTTCATGCCGCCTTTGACGCCGTGGAGTTCGCAGGGGGCGTAACCGATGATGAGGGACGGCCCGGGATAGGCCTCGGCTTCGGCAATCGCCTTGACGGCCTGGGCGGGGTTGGCGCCAAGGGCGATCTGGGCGACGTAGACGTAGCCGTAGCTCATGGCGATCTCGGCCAGGGATTTCTTGGCCACTTCCTTGCCGGCGGCCGCGAATTGGCAGACTTCGCCGATGTTGGAGGCCTTGGAGGCCTGCCCGCCGGTGTTGGAGTACATCTCGGTGTCGAAGACCATGACGTTGATGTCTTCGCCGGACGCCAGGACGTGGTCGAGGCCGCCGAAGCCGATGTCGTAGGCCCAGCCGTCGCCGCCCATGATCCAGACGGATTTCTTGGAGAGGTAGTCTTTCTTTTCGAGGATGGCCGGGGCGTCGGGGCAACCCGCCGCGGCGGCTTTTTCGAGTTCGGCGACGAGGGCCTTGCAGGGTTCGACGTTGCCAAGGGTGGAGTTCTTGGTTTCGATGAACTTGGCGACGGCGGCCTTGAAGGCGTCGGAGGCCTTGTCGGACGCGGCCATCTCTTCGAGTTTGGCGATGAGGGAGTCGCGGATGTATTTCTGGCCGAGGTGCATTCCGAGGCCGTGTTCGGCGTTGTCTTCGAACAGGGAGTTGGCCCAGGCGGGGCCTTTCTTGCTATCCTTGTTGACGGTGTAGGGGCAGGTGGCGGCCGGTCCGCCCCAGATGGAGGAGCAGCCGGTGGCGTTGGAGATGTACATGTGCTCGCCGAAGAGCTGGGTGATGAGGCGCGCGTAGGAGGTCTCGGCGCATCCGGCGCAGCTGCCGGAGAACTCGAGGAGGGGCTGGTTGAACTGGGAGCCCTTGGGGGTGAGGGGGTTCATGCCGGCGTCGTCCTTCTTGGAGACCTTGGCGACCATGTAGTCGAAGACGGGCTGCTGGGCGGCAACCTGGGTCTCCTGCGGGACCATCTGGATGGCCTTGGTGGGGCAGACGGTGACGCATTCGCCGCAGCCCATGCAGTCGAGGGGCGAGACGGACATGGTGAATTTGTATTTGCCGGCCTTGGGCTTGGTGTCGGCGAGTTTGGCGCCGGCGGGGGCCGCGGCGGCTTCCTGTTCGTCGAGGAGGTAGGGCCGGATGGTGGCGTGGGAGCAGACGAAGGCGCAGTTGTTGCACTGGATGCACTTGGCGGGATCCCATTCGGGGACCATGACGGCGGTGCCGCGTTTTTCGTAGGCGCTGGCGCCGAGCTCGAATTGGCCGTCGGCGCAGTTGGCGAAGGCGCTGACGGGGAGGCTGTCGCCGTCCATGAGGGCGATGGGCTCCATGAGTTTTTCGACCATCTCGACGGTCTTGGCTTCGCCCTGGAGGGGGGCCTTGGGGGCGTCGGGGGCGGGGTTGGCCCAGTCGGCGGGGACGGCGACTTCGTGGAGGGCTCCGGCGCCGGCATCGATGGCCTTGCAGTTCATGTCGACGATGTCCTGGCCTTTCTTGGAGAATTTGGCCACGACTTTTTCTTTCATGTAGGCGATGGCTTCTTCGGGGGGAAGGACGTTCGCGAGCTTGAAGAAGGCGGACTGGAGGACGGTGCTGGTGCGCTTGCCGAGGCCGATCTTGCCGGCGATGTCGACGGCGTCGACGGTGTAGACCTTGATGTGGTTGTCGGCGATGTATTTCTTGGCGGCGGCGTTGAGGTGCTTGCCGAGTTCTTCGTCGGACCACTGGCAGTTGATCAGGAAGGTGCCGCCGGGCTTGACGTCCTGGACCATCTTGTAGCCCTTGACGATGTAGGACTGGTTGTGGCAGGCGACGAGGTCGGCCTGGTTGATGTAGTAGGGGCTGCGGATGGGCTTGTCGCCGAAGCGCAGGTGGGAGATGGTGATGCCGCCGGTCTTCTTGGAGTCGTACTGGAAGTAGGCCTGGATGTATTTGTCGGTGTGGTCGCCGATGATCTTGGTGGAGTCCTTGTTGGCGCCGACGGTGCCGTCGCCGCCGATGCCCCAGAATTTGCACTCGACGGTGCCGGGCGCGCTGGTGATGGGCGCGGGCTTGACTTCGGGGAGGGAGAGGTTCGTCACGTCGTCGACGATGCCGATGGTGAAGCGGGCCTTGGGGGCGTCCTTGGCGAGTTCGGTGTAGACGGCGAAGACGCTGCTGGGCGGCGTGTCCTTGCTGCCGAGGCCGTAGCGGCCGGCGGTGAGGACGACGTCGCAGCGGCCGGCCTCGCGGAGGGTGGTCGCGACGTCGAGGTAGAGGGGCTCGCCGAGGGAGCCGGGCTCCTTGGTGCGGTCGAGGACGGCGACCTTCTTCGCGGTCGCGGGCAGCGCGGCGAGGAAGGCGGAGCTGACCCACGGACGGTAGAGGCGGACCTTGACGAGGCCGACCTTTTCGCCCTTGGCGGTCAGGTAGTCGATGACTTCCTCGGCGACGTCGCAGATGGAGCCCATCGCGACGATGACGCGGTCGGCATCGGGGGCGCCGTAGTAGTTGAAGAGCTTGTAGTCGGTGCCGAGCTTGGCGTTGACCTTGGCCATGCAGCGCTCGACGACGGCCGGCAGCGCGTCGTACGCGCCGTTGCAGGCCTCGCGGTGCTGGAAGAAGACGTCGCCGTTCTCGTGGCTGCCGCGCATCGCGGGGTGCTCGGGGTTGAGCGCGTGGTTGCGGAAGGCCTTGACCGCTTCCATGTCGCACATGTCCTTGAGGTCGGCGTAGTCCCAGGTCTCGATCTTCTGGATCTCGTGGCTCGTGCGGAAGCCGTCGAAGAAGTTCAGGAACGGCACGCGGCCCTCGATGGCGGCCAGGTGCGCGACCGGGGCGAGGTCCATGACCTCCTGCGGATTGCTCTCGGCGAGCATCGCGAAGCCGGTCTGGCGGCACGCGTACACGTCACTGTGGTCGCCGAAGATGTTCAGCGACTGCGCCGCGACCGTGCGGGCCGAGACGTGGAAGACGCCGGGGAGGCCTTCGCCGGCGATCTTGTACATGTTGGGGATCATGAGCAGGAGCCCCTGGGAGGCCGTGAAGGTGGTCGTCAGCGCGCCGGCGGCGAGCGAACCGTGGACGGTGCCGGCGGCGCCGGCCTCGGACTGCATCTCGATGACCTTGGTCTGGGTGCCGAAGATGTTCTTGAGGCCGTTGGCGGACCACTGGTCCACGAAGTCGGCCATGGGGGAGGAAGGGGTGATGGGGTAGATGCCTGCGACTTCGGTGTACGCGTACGCGACATGCGCGGCGGCCTGGTTTCCGTCCATCGACTGTTTCTTGCGTGCCATGATGTTTGCTCCTTGGTGTTGGTGGGTTGCGGGGATGCCGCGACCATGCATTTTCTTTCCATTCTACCCCTCCGCCGCGGATGCCGCAACCCCATTCCGCGGCGCGGAATTTTCCAACCATTGGAAAACTTTTTTCCAATCATTGGAAAAATTGCGGAAAATTTTTCCAATCATTGGAAAACCGAGGAAAAATTTTTCCAATGGTTGGAAAAACGGGGCAAATTTTCCAACCATTGGAAAAAAGTTTCCAATCATTGGAAAACTTTTCCGGGGACGGGGGGAAGGGAGGGAGGAGAGAGAAGGGCGGCACGGGGGCCGCCCTGCAAGACGGGGACAAGAGATGGGGGATGGGGGGGATGGGGGAGATGGGAGGGACGCGCTTCTGCGCGTCCGCGGGGGAAAAAATGAGTTGCTGCCACACTATTTCGCAAGCCGCTCTAACGGGGGCGGTGGCGCCGAGGGCGGACGGCCTGGCGCAGGAGCGATACGGTGCCCCAGACGGTGAGCCACGTGCCGGTGTCGGCCAAGGTGACGCCGGCGGCCACCCAGCGCCATGGGCTTCCTGCGGGCGCGGCGAGCCAGGCGGCGGCGCCGAAGGCCAGTCCCAGGATGGGGATCAGCGAGTGGGAGGCCTTGTTCCGGAGGTTGTCCCGCAGCAGGCAGGCGTTGCAGAACGCGACGTACGCCGCCAGCGCCAGGAGGAGCGCCATCAGCACCGGGCGGATGATCGCCGCCACGCGGTGGAGCAGGTGGATGGGGGCCGCGGAGTCGTCCACCAAGAGGGCCACGCCAACGGCAACCACGGCCGCGCCGAACAGAGCGGCTGCCGTCCGCAGCACCCAGCCGAGGATTTTCGGGATGGAGCCGGGTCCGGCCGGTTCTGGCGCGGCCGGGCGGTTGCTGGAAGGTTCGTCCATGGGCACCGTTTTGCCACGTTCGGCCTGGCGGCGCAAGGCGGAAGGAGAGGAGGAGGGAGGAGGGCGGCACGGGGGCCGCCCGGCAAGACGGGGACAGGGGACGGGGGGGGACGGGAGGGAGGAGGGAGAAGGGAGGCACGGGGGCCGCCCGGCGGGACGGGGACGGGGGGATGGGGGGATGGGGAGGGGCGTTATTGCGCGCGGAGGAGGAGTTCGATTTCGCCGTCGCGGAGGACGAGGCTGTCGAGGTGGTCCAGGATGCGGGCTTCGCGGGCGAAGGGGCGGAAGAGTTTCGCCTGGGTCTTGGCGTACAGGCGGCCGAGGGGGCCGGGGAGGGGCAGGTGGCCCAGTTTGGCGCCCGTCAGCACCAGTTCCGATCCCTGCGCCTTCGCCTCGTACACCACCGAAAAGCGCAGCGCGCCGCGCCGGACCAGCACCAGCCATTGCGCGCGGTTCTCCCCGAAAACCACGCCGGTGTCCACGAGTTGCGCCGCCATGCCCCCCTTGGACTCCTGCATGCCCGGCAGCTTCGCCAGCCACGCGTTCAGTTCCGCCTCGGTCACGGTCTGGGCGGCCGGGAAGCCCCGGTCGAGCGCGTCCAGCAGCAGGGCGCGCTTCATTTCCCAGCGCTTTGCGTCCAGCTCGCCGCCGACGTCCCGGTCCCCGATGCCCGAAGGCCACAGGGACAAGCCGAGCACGGCCGCGAAGAGGAGCAGGAGCGCAGTGCGCCATCCCGACGCGCCGCGCTTGCCGGAGCGGGCCTCCTGTAGGATTTTTTCCTCGGCGGCGCCGAAGTCGAGCTTCGCGCCGCACTTCCGGCAATGCCCGCACGGCAAGCGGTTTTTCTCCCCGCATTTGCCGCAGACCAGGACCATCGCGTTGTTGTCGGTCGCCATCGTTTGCCTCCTGCCGTAGCCGGTCCGGTTCCGGCGGGCCGCGCGCGGGGCCCGCCGGGGTCCGTCAGCCGTCCTTCTTCTTCTTGCCCTTGCCCGAGCCGGAGCCGGATTCCGCTTTGGGCGCTTCCGGCTTGGACTCCCCTTCCGGCTTGGTTTCGCCGCCGCCCGTCTCGACAGAGGCGTGCTGGTGCTTGTAGTCCGTCTCGTAGAAGCCGCTGCCCTTGAAAATGATGCCGCTGCCCGTGGTCAGCATCCGGTGGACGCGCCCCCTGCATTTCGGGCAGGTCTTGACCGGTTCCGCCGTGATGGACTGGAAGCGCTCGAACTGGTACCCGCACTTCCCGCATTCGTATTCGTATGTCGGCATATAACACTCCTTGCAAATCAACAGCCCTCCATTATACCCCCTCCCGCCCCTCTTTCCACCTTTTTCCCGCTCCGGGGCGAGGGGGGCGCGGTCACCCCCGCCGGAGGAAGCGGGCGAGGGCGGCGGGAAAGGCGGGGTCGAGGAAGTCGCGGGCGAGGGCGTCGGCCGCGGCAAGTTCGGCGGGGGTGTGGCTCGTGAGGAGGGCGATGGCCGGCATGCCGGCGCGGTGGGCGGCTTCGACGCCCGCGGGGGCGTCCTCGACGACGAGGCAGGAGTCGGGGAAAATGCCGAGCTTGGCGGCGGCGGTCAGGAAGATTTCGGGGTCGGGCTTTCCGCGGGAGACGTCGCCGCCCGTGACGACGGCGCGGAAACAGGACGCCAGGCCGAGGGCTTCGAGGCAGAGGTAGGCGTTCTCGGGCGGGGCGCTGGAGCCGAGGGCGCAGGGGAGGCCGAGCGCGGCGGCGCGTTCGAGGGTTTCGCGGATGCCGGGGATGGGGGCGATGCCGCCGGCGTGGATGCGGTCGCGGTAGCGGCGCTCCTTCTCTTCGCCGAGGGCAACGGCTTCCTCTTCGGTGACGGGCCAGCGGAGGAGTTCGCGGATGACGGCGATGGTCCGCAGGCCGCATTTGCCGATGTGGTCGGGGTCGGCCATGGGGTAGCCGTGGGCGGCGGCGGTCTCCTTCCAGGTTTCGACGTGGAGGCGGTTGGAGTCGACGACGACGCCGTCGCAATCGAAGATGAGGGCGCGGACGGGGTTCATGGGACGGGGCTTTCTTCGAGGAGGGCGCGGAGGGGCGGGCCCAGGGTTTCGATGTCGCCGGCACCGACGAGGAGGACCCAGTCGCCGGGTTGCCAGAGGGCGGGGAGGAGGCGGAGGGCGGAGGGGAAGTCGGGGCAGAGGTCGGTGGGCGGGGCGCCGGGGTCGGCGCGGAAGCGTTCGAGGAGGTCGGCGGAGGTACCGCCGGGCAGGGGCGGCTCGCTGGCGGCGTAGACGGGGAGGAGGAGGACGCGGGCGGCGCCGCGGAAGGCCGGCGGGAAGTCGGGTCCGAGGGCCAGGGTCCGGGTGTAGCGGTGGGGCTGGAAGAGGGCGAGGATGCGGGAGGCGCCGGCCTGGCGGACGGCGGAGAGGAGGGCGCGTATTTCGGTGGGATGGTGGGCGTAGTCGCCGACGATGCGGATGCCGCGGGCGTCGGCGATGGTCTCGAAGCGGCGGCGGGGCGGGCGGTATGCGGCGATGGCGCGGGCGGCGGCGGCGGGGGGGACGGCGCAGGCGGTCGCGGCGGCGGCGATGGCACCGGTGGCGTCGAGGACGTTGTGGGGTCCGGGCAGGGGGACGGCGACTTCGACGGGGGCGGCGCCGCCGGGGGGCAGGAGGGTGAAGCGGGTTCCGGCGGGGGAGGGATGCAGGTCGGTGGCTCGCCAGTCGGCGGAGGGGGAGAGGCCGTAGGTGGCGGCGCCGCGTTCGCGGCCGAGGCGGGCCGCGGCGGGGTCGTCGGCGCAGACGAGGACGGGTCCGGCGGCCTGCGCGAGGAAACGGCGGAAGCAGTCGACCAGCCCTTCGGGTCCGTCGAAGTGCTCCATGTGGTCGTATTCGATGTTGGTGACGAGGGCGAGGAAGGGGGCGTAGCCGGCGAGGGAGCCGTCGGATTCGTCGGCCTCGACGACGAGCCAGGGGGAGGTGCCGGCGCCGGCGGGTGCGCCGTCGGGGGGGAGTTCGCCGCCGATGCACCAGGATGGGGAGGCGCCGCATGCGCGCAGGATGTGGGCGAGCATGGCGGAGGTGGTCGTCTTGCCGTGGGTGCCGGCGACGGCCAGGGTCTTGTGGCGGGCGGCGAGCGCGGCGAGGACGTCGCCGCGGCGGAAGAGGGGGATGCCGCGGGCGGCCGCCGCGGCGCGCTCGGGATGGGTGGGGGCGAGGGCGGGGCTGTAGACGGCCCAGTCGGCGGCGTCGAGGTGCGCGGGGTCGTGTCCGGTGGCGGCGGGCACGCCGTTGGCGCGGAGCCAGGCGAGGGTGCGCGGCGCACCGGCGTCGCAGCCGGTGACGCGGTGTCCGCGGGCGGACAGCAGGTAGGCGAGGCCGGCCATGCCGATGCCGCCGGCGCCCATCATGTGGATGCGGGTCGCCGGGGTGTCGAGGAGGCGGTCGAGGAGGGCGCGGGGGGGGGCGGAAAGGGACGGGGGCATGGCGGCGGACCGGATTCCGGGAATCCGGGATTCTAGGGTGCGGGGGCGTTTTGGCGGGCGGCGCGTTCGACGCAGTCGGCGAGCGCGGCGGTGCCTTCGGGGATGCCGTTGCGGCGGGCGGCGGCGCGCATGCGTTCGAGGCGGTCGGGGCGGCGGGCGATTTCGGCGAGGTAGTTTTCGAGCCAGGGGGCGGTGAGGTCGCGCTCGGGGATGCGGTCGGCGCAACCGCGGCGCTCGAGGGCTTCGGCGTTGGCGGTCTGGTGGTCCTTTGCGGCGTGGGGATAGGGGACGAGGAGGGCCGG
This sequence comes from Kiritimatiellia bacterium, assembly GCA_017540905.1. Classification (GTDB taxonomy): domain Bacteria; phylum Verrucomicrobiota; class Kiritimatiellia; order CAIQIC01; family Lenti-01; genus CACXEY01. The sequence continues at coordinate 29,872 of JAFYAC010000039.1, forward strand.
AAGGCCGAAGAGGGCCAGCTCGGAGCAGGTGGAGCCGCCGGCGCGGCAGAGGGCAAGGTCGGCGGCGGCGTAGAGGGGCGCCATGTCGGATTCGTAGGCGCGGACGTCGGCGTCGACGCCGGCGGCGGCGTAGCGTTCGCGGACGGCGGCTTCGTCGCGGGCCCCGGCGAGGTGGACGACGGACAGGGCGAGGCCGCGTCCCGCCGCGGCGCACACGGCTTCGGCCGCGACGCGGTTGAGCTGCGCGGCGCCCAGGCTGCCGCCGGTGACCAGGAGGCGGAGGGGGGCGCCGGGAGCCCGTTCGGGACGGGGGACCGCGGCGGCTTCGGCGGCCTGTTCGGCCAGGCGGCGGCGCACGGGGATGCCCACGGCCTCGACGTGCGCCTTGCGCAGCCAGCGGCGGGTTTCCTCGAACCCGACGGCGACGGTGGCGGCGCGGCGGGCGTAGCAGGCGATCATGCGCCCGGGGATGACGTTGGCTTCGTGCAGGACGACGGGGACGCCCAGCGAAAGGGCCGCGCGGCAGGGCCCCGCCGAGGCGTAGGAGCCCATCGCGAGGAGGGCGTCCGGACGGTCCGCGCGCATCGCGGCCGCGGCGGCCACGGTGGCCCGGTGGATCGCCAGGAGCGTGCCCAGCGCCCGGTGCGGGGCGAAGGAGTTCAGTCCCTTGGACGGAATCTCGACGGTGCGGCCGCCCTGCGCGGTCCATTCGGCGCGGATGGCTTTTTCGCTGTCGCGGCCGGTGAACCAGAGGGTGACTTCGTGGCCGCGGCGGCGGAGTTCTTCGGCGGTGGCGAGGCCGGGGTAGGCGTGGCCGCCGGTCCCGCCGCAGGCAATGGCGATGTTCATGGTCAGGTCACCATGCGGAAGAGGATCCAGGCGAGCAGGAAGACCATGCCGGCCATGAAGATGGCCTTCGCGCGCTGGTTGCCGCGGGTCTTGCGGTCTTCGCGGAGGCGGTGGAGGCCGCCGCCGTTGCCGAGGTAGTTGCGCAGGCGGTCGTATTCGGGTTCGCCGATGCTGTCGGGGAGGGACGCGGGGCGGCGGCTGGCGTAGGGCTGGACCATGTCGAGCCGCTGGATGCGGGGCATGGCGGCGTGCTTGATGGAGACGCCGTCCGGGCCGGGTTCGAAGTCGAGGGAGACCGCCTCCTCGGGGGAAAGGGCGGGGTCGCCCGCGGGGGGGGCGGCGGGCGCGGCGGCCGGGACGGCGGGCGCGGCGGACCGGCGGTCGGGGAGGACGGTGCCGCGCAGGCGCGGTGCGGCGGGGCCGGGAGGGGGGAGGTCGGGCATCGATTCGAGTTCGGCCAGGCGGTCGCCCAGGATGCGCTTTTCGCGCTCGATGGCCTTCAGGCGCTCTTCCAGGACGTTGGTGGGTTTGCGGAACAGGACCATGGCTTGCCAGAACCTTCCGGGTTGTTCACCAGGCGAAGAAAAGGACGTACACGAGGCCGAAGAGGGCCAGGGCGGCGATCAGCGGCGCGGTGAAGGCGGCGCCGGCCAGCAGCCAGGCGCGCAGGTCGGCGGGGAGGCCGGGCACGGCGGCGGAGGCGGTGGCGCCGCGCATGGCGGGATACGCCGGGGCGGGGGCGCCGCCGGCGGCGGGGGTGGCGCCGGGGCGCGTGGCCGCCAGCTTGGCGATGGCCTTGCGGTATTCGTCCTGGATGCTCTCCAGCAGGACGACGGCGCGGTTGAGTTCGTCGGGAAGGTGCTCGTCCTCCCAGGACTGCTCGTCGATGCCTTCGACTTCCTCCAGGCGCGACTTGAAGAGGCGGCGCGTCTCCTCGAGCTGCTCGACGAGGCGGTCGGCCTGCTGACGCTCCTGGTCGAGGCGGACGAGGCTCTCGGAGAGCGTCTTCTTCGAGTCGCGCCGGAGCGTCTCGAAGCGTTCCTGCTGGGCGCGGAGCTCCTCGAGGGTGCGGCGCTCGCGTTCGAGTTCGGCCTGGCGGGAGCGGAGGCGCTCGAGTTCCTTGGCCTTGTCGACCATGCGCTCGTCCACTTCCTGCTTGTGGCGCGCCATGTGGGTGAGGGGGAGGTCGGAGATGGGGCGCGCGGGGAGTTCGCGGGAGGAAGGGATGTAGCCGTCGCGCGCGTTGGCGGAGTCGCCGCCGCCGTTGAGCTGGATGTTGAACACGCGCTCGCGTTCGCGGGCCAGGTCGTCGTCGTAGAAGTCGGTGCTCATGGTCGGGGTCACTCCGGAATCGTCAGTTCCATGCCGTCGCGGAGCCGGTTGGCGTCCGGGAGGCGGTCTCGGTTGGCCTGGTGGATGTCCTTCCACCGGGCGGGGGTGCCGTAGTATTTCTTGGAAATCGTCGCGAGGGTTTCGCCGGGTTGCACGGTGTGGGTGCGGGGGGCGGCGGTCTCGGCGGCCGCGGCGGCGGCGCGGGCGG
>JAFYAC010000040.1 GCA_017540905.1 Kiritimatiellia bacterium
GTCGGGGCGGGTGGATCAGGGGATGGTGACTTGGAGGCCGCCGAACCAGGAGGTGTTGGTGGGGAAGGGGAGGAGGGCGGTGGGGGCGCCGCGGCCAAGGGTGTTGGTGGTGAAGGATTGGGTGAGGTCGGTGGTCCAGAGGAGGTTGTAGAGGCGGTTGGTGGAGGCGGCGGGGATGGTGTAGGTGCTGGTGGCGGGGTTGGTGATCACGATCTCCAGCGGGGTGTCGTTGGTGGGGTGGATGTCGGTGGCGTAGTGCCAGCCGTAGGTCTGGCCGGTGGCGGCGCTGGTGTTGGTTGCGGGGGTGGTGCCGGGGTAGCCGCGCTCTTCCATCCAGGTTTCGTACGGGGTGACGGAGGTGACGGAGACGGTGAGGGTGGCGTCGGCGCTGCCGGCGGTGTTGGCGGCGGTGAAGACGAAGGTGTAGGCGCCGGGGGCCAGGGGGGTGAAGGTGAATTGGCCGTTTTCGAAGGTGTAGCCGGTGGCGGTGGTGGCGAGGGTGATTTCGGGTTCGGGGTCGCCTTCGAGGATGTGGGTCGCGGGCTCGAAGCTCCAGGTGTCGCCCAGGACGAGGGCGGGGGCCGGGAGCTCGGACCAGACGGGGAGGACGGAGGCGGATTCGCCGGCGGTGAAGGTCAGGGTGTAGGCGAGGCTGGAGGTGGAGGTGACTTCGACGTCGCGGACGTGGGCGGCGTTGCGCATGTTGACGGTGTCCCAACCGGATTCGCTGTCCTTGGCGGAGGTGTTGATGCTGCCGGTGGTGACGGAAAGGGCGGCGGTGAGGGTACGGGTGCCGGAGTCGGTGGTGACGGCGAGGGTGTTGCCAGTGGTTTCTTCGGTCATGGGGGTCTGGCCGCGGAGGAGGAGGGTGGAGAGGTCGGGGGAGAGGCCGTTGCGGACGTACATGGCCTTGCCGGAGGCGCTGTAGTTGATGGCGAAGGTGCCGCTGGCGGCGTCGGCAAGAGTGACGGTCTTGGTGAGGGAGCCGCTTGTGAAGGTGAGTTTGCCGCTGCCGGTGGTGACGGTGAACTTGGCGGCGGTCATGGGTTCGCCGCCGATGGATTTGTCTTTCATCGCGGCGCCGCGGATGGAGGTGGTGTCGCCGGTTTCGTGGGTCTCGTAGCCGGTTTCGGGCTGGGCGGGGAAGTTGCCGACCATCTGCCAGACGTTGGTGCCTTCCTTGAGCCAGGCGCCGGTCATGAGGCCGCCTTCGGCTTCGAAGATGGCCATGACGGCGTCGTTGCGGAGGATGTATTCGTGTTCGCCGTCGAGGTCGATGTCCTGGGAGTAGGCGCGGAGGCCGTCGGTGGCGGAGGCCCAGGCGTCGACTTCGGCGTAGACGGCGGCGAGGCGGGTGCGGGACTGGGCGCGCCAGGACATGGACATGAGGCCTTTGTCGCGGTCGGTGGCGGGGTACATGTATTCGCCGAAGGACCAGCGGGAGAGGTCGTTGTTGTCTTCGTCGTGGAAGGCGGTCTCGAAGGCGGAGGCGAAGATGGTGGCTTCGGCGAGGCGGCGGACGTCGGGGTTCGCGATGCCGGCGACGGCGGCCCAGGCGGCCTGGACGATGCCGTTGGTGGCGTCGCCGTAGGCGATGCCGGAGGGGAGGTTGGTGCCCTGGCGGACTTCGAAGACCTTGGCGGCGAGGGATTCGAGGTTGCGGGAGGCGTTGCCGCGGGAGGCGTCGCCGTAGTACCAGTTGTCGTAGTCGCCGTTGCAGGCGTGGTGGACCCAGTCCTGCATGCCCATGCCGTTGGTGGCGCACAGGTCGTTGTAGACGAGGGCGGAGGAGAGGGTTTCGTCGGCGAGGGCGCGGTCGAGGGTGACGACCTGGATCCAGGGGTGGTTGGCGATCCAGCGGAGGTTGAGGTCGTAGCCGTCGGCGTTTTCGGAGGAGGTGAAGTCTTCCCAGCGGTAGAAGATGGAGGAGATGGCGGCGTCGCCGGTGCGGGCGCGGCGGAGGAAGAGGTGGCGGAGGTCGCTGGAGAGGCCGGAGTCGGTGTTGGCGAAGCGGAATTGGTCGGCGGCGGAGGAGAGGACGAAGGCCTTGATTTCTTCGCCCCGGGCGGGGTCGGAGCCGTAGGCCCAGAAGCGCTGGATCTTGTAGGCGTCGTTGCCGAGGGCGGTCTGGCGGCCGAACCATTCGAGGAGGTGGGGGGTCTGGTCGATGACGGTGGCCTGGTAGCCCATGCGGGCGAGTTTGCCGAGGATGTCCCAGTCGGCGACGCGCTCGGAGAGCCAGAAGACGTTGGTGGAGACGACGGGGTTGCCGTTGCCGTAGATGGCGTCGAGGGTTTGGGCGGCGAGGGCGGCGTTGGCGGCGTTGAAGGCGTCGGGGTAGTATTTGAGGACGTGGTCGGAGTAGGTGGAGCCGAGGAGGGCGAAGGCGCCCTTGGCGATGCCCTGGCGGATGGCGTCGTTGAAGGCGGGGCCGGAGTACCAGGTGTTGGCGGTGCCGACGGCGGCCCACTCCATGGCCATGGCGAGGGTCGGGGTGATGTGGAGGTTCATGGGGCAGTTGGTGTAGATGTTGTGGATCTTGACGGGGCGCTGGTAGCCGGCGCCGGCGCCGTTGTCGACGAGGCCGTGCATGGTGTGGGCGGGCTCGACGGCCTGGTTGCCGTGGGCGACGATGGCGAGTTTGGCGTGGGCGTTTGCGTTGTTCCAGCCGTAGTTGGGGTTGCCCTTGGTGACGCAGGTGGTGAATTTGCCGTTCTGGGCGATGTTGTTGTAGTCGTTCCAGTAGTCGGAGCAGAGCCAGTCGTCGCCGATGGTGTCGGTGAAGTCGTTGAGGCCGCCCTTGTCGCCGGAGCCGCCGTCGTCGGCGGTGAAGTCGCGGGTGGTGTAGACCTGGAAGAGGAGGTTGTCGCCCATGCCGTTCCAGCCGGCGTCGACGAGGACTTTGCGGTCGATGGACCAGGCGACGGTGTCGAGTTCGGAGTTGAAGAAGGCGCCGTGGAAGCCGGAGGTGCGGTCGAAGTCCTCGGAGGTGCCTTTCTGGACGTAGAGGCAGCCGTTCTGGGAGTCGTAGACGCCGGAGACGGCGTTCCACTTCATGTCGGACTTGCAGTTGACGTCGTCGGGGAGCCAGGTGATGCCGTTGCCGTAGTTGCCGAAGTTCATGGCGACGTAGATGTTGAGGGCGGAGTCTTCGGCGAAGGCCTTGAGGTCGTCGAAGTCGACGCGGAAGTAGAGGGTGCCGTCGCCGCCCTGGGAGGGGTCGCCGCCGTCGCGGAAGTAGAAGGCGACCATGTCGCGGGAGGAGTCGAAGCCGTCGCCGCAGCGGTAGATGTCGGAGGAGTTGCCGCCCTGGTTGTAGTCGTCGAGGGCGACGAGGTCGTCGAGGGTCCACTGGGTGTATTCGGCGAAGTATTGTCTGCCGTTGACTTCGCCGATGATGTCGCCGGCGCCGATGGTGATGGAGCCGGGGTTGTCGCCGGGGGAGGAGCCGTTGTCGGAGGAGCGGGGGTTGGTGCCGCCGAGGAGTTCGGCGGCGTTGTCGTAGGGGACAACTTCGCCGCCCTGGATGTAGGTGTCGGCATCGGGGTTGCCGGCGGGGCCGTGGGTGGGGTCGTCGGTGAACTGGCCGGTGCGGAAGTCATACGTACCGTTGTTGAGGGGGTCGAGGGAGTAGTTGACTTCCCAGCCGTCGGGGAGGCCGTCGTGGTCGGTATCGGTGCAGAGGGGGTCGGTCTCGGTGATGAGGAGGCGGGGCCAGCCGTTGGTCTGCTTGGTGCCGGAGGCGACGGGGTCGGTGACGTTGAAGGCGGCGAAGAGGGCGTCGTAGTTTATGGCGCGGGAGGTGTAGGGTTTTTGCGCGAGGGTGGAGGCGGAGTTTTCGCTGCTGAGGGTGTCGATGCCGATGCCGAGGGCGGCGTAGTCGGCGGGGGTGATGGGGACGAGGGTGCCGTCCTGGTGGAGGAGGGCCATGTCGGTCCAGCCGTTGGCGTTCTTGTCTTCGCCGTAGCCGTCGGAGAGGCCGTCGGCGTCGGAGTCGGCGACGGAGGGGGAGGTTTCTTCCCAGGTTTCGCCGGTCATCTTGCCGTCGGGCCAGGCGCGGCCCCACCAGGGATCCCAGTCGGCGGGGATGATGGCGCCGTCGCCGTCGGTCCAGCCGTTGCGGTTGGCGTCTTCGACGCCGTCGGGGATGCCGTCGAAGTCGGAGTCGGGGTTGCGGGGGTCGGTGACGGAGCCTTTGACGATGGCGGTGCGGTCGCCGCCTTCGGTGGAGGAGGTGACGCCGGGGACTTTGCCGGAGTTGCTTTCGCAGGAGTTGAAGAAGGGGGGATCGCGGTCCCAGATCCAGTTGGGCCAGCCGTCGCCGTTGGTGTCGGCGGAGGCGTCGGTGCCGGTGGAGGGGGAGCGGTAGCCGAGTTCGAGGGCGTCGGGAAGGCCGTCGCCGTCGGAGTCGGGGCAGGCGGGGTCGGACTTGCCGGTGGACCACCAGTCGAAGACTTCGTCCTGGGTCCAGTATTCGGACTGTTTTTCGGGGAGGGGGATGGAGTCGCTTTCGCGGAGGTTGGCGATGCCGTCGTCGTCCCAATCGACATCGTTGGTGTCGGCGACGCGGACGAGCTGGCGGAAGCGGACGGTGGCGGAGCGGCCGGCGGAGTTGGTGGGGACGGAGTATTTGTGGGCGGTGTTGTCGGCGGTGACGCGGGCCTCGAAGCGGTAGGCGCCGGCGTTGGTGACCTGCCACGCGAAGGTCCAGGTCATGGTGGTGCCGTTGCTGGCGACGTCGGTGAGGCGGAGGCAGTCGTTGGTGGGCCAGAGGGAGGGGGTGGCGGAGATGGCGGCGGGGTAGTTGGTGGGGGAGAGGAAGGCGATGTCGAGGCGGGTGGCTTCGGCGTCGGTGAGCACGACGATGGGGGTCTCGCGCAGGGCGCGGTTGGTGGCGGCGGCGGTGGAGTCTTCCATGGTGATGACCCACTTGACGCCGTCGGAGTCGGTCTCGGGCGGGGTGGTGACGATGCAGGTGGGCAGGAGGGCGCCCTTGTGGCGGACGAGGCGGGTGGCGGACTTGGAGTAGGTGCCGTTGGCGTTGGCGTTGTCGAAGTCGACGGTGAGGGCGTAGCGCCAGGTGTCGATGCCGTTGTAGACGTTGGGCATGCGGAAGGTGAGGGTGTTGAGGCCGCTGCCGTCGCCGCCCCAGTCCCATTCGTGGCGCATGTCGAGCTCGGAGGCGGGCTGGAGATCGCCGCGGACGGTGGAGCCGTCGTTGGTGGAGTTGACGTAGACTTTGAACTTGGAGAAGATTTCGTCGTCGGTCAGGCCCTGGACCATGCGGGCGGTGTATTTGACGCGGATGTCCCAGCCGGCTTCGACGAGGGTGCCGTCGGCGTCGGGCCAGTCGATGAAGAAGCGCTCTTCGGGGCCGCGGGTGTTGGCGGTCTTGAGGAGTTCGGTGACGTGGAGGGCGGCGGGGTCATCGAGGGCGGGGTCGGTCGTGGACCAGTCTTCGACGGGCGCGGAGGAGACTTCGCAGAGACGGACGCGGATGGTGGCGGTGCCGGAGTGGGGGATCTGGGAGTAGTTGAAGCGCCAGATCTTGGTGGTGGCGGTGTCCTGCGCCATTTCGCGGGTCCAGGGGGAGAGCTGGACGGCGGGGGCCCATTCGACGACGCCGTTGGTGGTGATGCCGTTGCCGACGCCGTCGTTGGAGTCGTCGGAGTCGGTGATGTGGACCCAGACGTGGTCGACGGTGTTGTCGGTCTTGATGACCATGCCGTAGTCGCTGTCGCCGAAGGTGGGGGTGTCCTCGGAGGGGTAGAGGAAGAAGCCTTCGGGGGTGTGGCGGTCGAGGTAGAAGGTCTGGCGGAAGGTGTTGGCGACGGGGGCGCCGTCGTTGCGGTTGAGGAAGAGGCGGGCGGTGAGGAGGTGGTAGCCGTCCTCGAAGCCGGTGGTCCAGGAGTTGTAGTCGAGGTGCTTGTGGTAGGACTGGGTGGTGAAGTCGAGGCCGGGGATGGTCCAGAGGCTCATCATGACTTTCTTGTTGGCGATGGCTTCGCCGTTGCCGGGCCAGATGGTGCCCCAGCCGTTGTCGCCGTAGCCCATTTCGCGGAAGGCGGAAATCTTGTAGCGGAGGGTCGCGCCGGAGGGGATGGAGCCGGAGGGGAGGTCGAAGCGCCACCAGGAGCCGGTGTCGCTGTCGGCTTTCCAGGTGCCTTCGACGGCCTTGGTGGCGGGGTTGGCGGGGACGCCGCCGCCGCCTTCGGGCCAATGGACGCCGTCGGTGGTGTAGTAGAGGTAGGCGCGGGCGCCCTGTTCCTTGGAGGTCTTGGCCCAGACGGTCGCGGAGGTGCCGTCGCGGGTGAATTGGTCGGCGATGCCGGAGCCGGAGGGGGTCTCGGTGACGACGGCGGTGTAGGCGAGGTTGTCGAAGTAGAGCTGGCGGTTGGCGTTGTCGTCGGTGGCGTTCATGTACGCCTTGAAGGAGGCGATGGTCGCGGAGGTCGTGACGGTGGCGCCGGCGAACGTGCCGCCGTCGCGGGTGGTGCCGCTGACGGTGTAGCCGCTGGCGGTGCGGGTGAGGGTAACGTTGAAGGCGGAGGTGCCGTAGGCAGTGCTCCAGGTTCCGGAGAGGTTGCCTGCGCCGTAGTAGGTGACGGTGGCGGACCCGCCCATCTGGACACCGAAGACGGCGTTGCCGGAGGCATCCATGAACTCGATGCCCTTGTATTTGCTGCCATTGTTGCTGTCCCAGAGCATCCCGACATCGACGCTGGCGGCGGTCAGGGTGGCGCCGTGGGAGAGGGGACGGACGAGGATGGCGTTGGCGGAGTCGTCGTTGTTGGCGTAGAGGCCGAACGCCTGGTTGCCGGAGAAGCCGGTGATGCCGCAGCCGGAGGCTTCGGTGCCGGCGAAGTAGCCGGCGTTGCCGTTGCTGTTGTCCTGCCAGTTGCCGAAGCCGTCGGCGGCGCCGTCGCGGCCGTTGACGGAGGCCTTGAGGGTGTAGGTGTTGGTGGTGGTGACGGGCTTGCCGGTGTCGACGGGGACGGTCTCGGTCTCGGCGGTGGGGCTGTGCCAGACGAAGGACGGGGCTTCGATGGAGGCGCCTTGGTAGGCGTCGGTCGGGTCGTAGACGTTGGTTTCGGCGGGCTTGATTTCGTAGGTGGTGGCGCCCTGGGTGCCGATCTTGCAGTAGGCGGTGTCGCCGGCGGCGAATTTTTCGCTCCAGATGCGGCGGGTGAACCACTTGGTGGTGTCTTCGAAGCCGAGCCAGAAGTCTTCGGAGACGCCGGGCGGGGCGTCGCGCCAGTCGCCGTTCTGGTCGTTGGAGATGCCGTTGCCGAAGTCCATGCCGCCGTCGAGGCGGAGCTTGAGGGTCTCGGCGGAGCCGTCGGCCTTGACGGCGAGGGTGACGTTGGTGCCGCCGGTCACGCGCGGGATGGCGATGGTGTAGGAGAAGTCGGTGTTGTTGGTGTCGGCGACGCCGTAGGGGTTGAAGTCGGGGTCGCCGTCGACGCCGTCCTTGCGGACGACCATGACGGGGTCGACGACGTGGCCGTCTTCGAGGATGGTGATGACGCGGGAATCGGGCGCGATGACGCGGTCGTCGGAGTTGACGAAGCAGTCGGGGTAGGGGGAGGGGTAGAGGCCGGAGGGGTCGGGGTTCTTCGGGGCCCAGATGGCGTAGGAGTTGGGGGGGATTTCGACGTAGCCGGAGGCGAGTTCGGAGCCGTAGACGTAGGGGGCCTCGGACCAGTTGTCGTCGTGGCGGTGGGGCATGTACATGTCGCTGGCGTAGTCGTAGAGGTAGAAGTCGTCGCTGCCGAAGTCGCCGCCCGTGGTGGAGTCCTGCCAGAAGTCCCAGCCGGAGTTCAGCTGGAAGAGCATCGTCGCCCAGCTGCCTTCGCCGCCGCGCTGCCAGGCGACGAAGTTGCCCTGCGACCACTTGCCCCACTGGCCGCCGCGCGCGAAGTTCTCGTGGGCGTGGAGAAGGGTGGGGATCTGCTTCTGGCCCCACTGGCCGAGGAAGTCCGTCTGCGCCCAGCGCGGGAACGCGCCGCCGGAGCCGGACAGCGTCGCGGCGTGGTTGTTGCCGTCGGAATAGACGAGGCCGAGGCCGCGGCGCATGAAGTACATGGCGTGGTGGAGGGGCTTGCGGTCCACGAAGTCGTTGTCGTGGCTCTGCGCGTGCATGACGCCGCAGTCGGGGCCGAGCTCGCTGCCCGCGTACTCGCCGTCGAAGCCTTCCAGCTGGTTGGCGCTGAAGCGCCAGTTGAGTTCGTTGCGGAGGCGGTCGTCCACGAGGCGCATGCCGGTGGCGACGTAGGGGCCCTGGGCGGGGGGCGCGCCGAGGTGCTCGCCGAAGGCCATCAGGTCGTCGCGGGGGGCGTCGATGTTGAACACGCTGTCGCGGTGGTTGCCCCAGTCCTGGAAGCCGCGGGTCATGTTGAACTGCCACTGGGCCTGGCCCATGTAGCCGTAGTTCGAGCCGTCCTTGTCGTCGCCCCAGCTGGCGCCGTAGAAGTCGTAGGGGACGTGCTTGACGGCGTCGAGGCGGAGGCCGTCGACCTTGGTACGGTCCACGAGCCAGCGGACGGCGCGGTTGAGGTAGTCGTCCACCTGCTCCTTGTAGAAGTTGGGGAAGTCCTCGATGAGCTTCATCGAGACGCCGCCTCGGGCGTCGTGCTCGTCGAACCAGGCGGCGTTGGCGGAGATGAGGGCGGCGGTGTCGGGGTCGTCGGGATTCCAGGAGACGTTCTCGAAGCCGGTGTAGAGGTTGAGGCCGTTGTCGCCGTCGGTGTTCTGGAGGGCGCCGTCGCCCTGGCGGTAGTCGTCGTTGGACTTGCCGGGGTAGGGCATGCGGTCGAAGAGCTTCCAGGTGTCCTCCTTGTGGTAGGCGTAGCGGACGATGTAGGGCTTGAGGTGCCAGCCGCCCTCGGTGGGGCCGAAATTCGCGTTGTAGGGGCCGTTGCCGCCGTCGTCGTAGTAGTTCTCGTGGGCGATGTCGAGCAGGTCCGAGAGGCCCAGGAACATCACCTGCCACTCGTCGTCCCAGCTGCGGACGTTGTCCCACTTGCGGTAGAAGCCGTCGGACGTGGTGCGGACGTGGAAATCCTCGGGGCACATGCCGGGGTAGACGTCGGTGGGGGTGGACTCGTTGTAGCCGGGAATGTCGTAGGACCGGTGGTTCATGACGTTGTCGAAATAGACGCGCATGCCGAAGCGGTGGCACATGGCGATGAGGTTGTGCAGGTCGGCCTCGGTGCCGTAGCGGGTGCTCCAGGTGCCGCGCAGGTCGCTGTTGCCCAGGTCGAAGGGGTCGTTGAGGTCGTAGCCCACGCTCATGCCGCCGTTGGCCTTGGTCGGGGGCGGGACCCAGAGGGCGGTGTAGCCGGCCTCGGCGATTTCGGGCAGGCGCGCCGCGATCTCGTTGTGGCTCTGGTTGAACACCTGGAGGATGGCCTCCGCGCGGGCGGTGGCAGCGGAAAGGAATGTGCAGGCGGCCGCAAGGAGGGCGCCCCCGAAGGCGATGCCGCGGCGGTTCCAGGCGAAGAGACTGGCTGTCGTTGTCATGATCCGTTCCTTTCCGGTCCGTTGTCGAAACGTTCTACCGGGGCGGTAAAACCCTTGACGGACGCGTCAGAACGGTTTTTACGCCATGTGCAGGCGATTGGCAAGCCCCGTTTTCGCGCGCCGCGCGCGTGCGACGCGCGCGAGCGCGGGAAAAGCGCGGGAAAAATCTATTGGGGGCGTCGGGTGAAAACCCTGTCTGGGGCCTGGTGCGCAGGCCGGTTTTTCCAACGATTGGAAAACTTTTTTTCCAATGGTTGGAAAATTCCGGGTGATTTTTCCAATGATTGGAAAAATATTTTCCAATGGTTGGAAAATTTGGGCCGATTTTTCCAATGATTGGAAAAAATTTTCGGCATTTTTCCAATGATTGGAAAAATATTTTGGGTGGGACGTGGCAGGGGAATGGGCGCGCCTGGAAGGCGGGCCACCGGATGGGGCGGCGTCAAGAAATGGTGGGGCATCAATCCATCGTCCCGCCAGGCATTTCCATTGCGGACGCACGGAAGCGCGTCCCTCCCCGTGGAGAGCGCACGGGAGGGGCGTGCTCCCGCGCGTCCTTGTGGGCGGGAAACTTCCGGGAAGTTAAAGAAAAGCTTAAATCCGCTCCCTGGCCGCGCCCCCGCGGGAGGGACGTCCAGGGAAGGGCGGGAAACAGTTTTGAGATTACGGAAAAACAATGGATTTTGGCAGACTTTTCCACATGTTGATACCCATAAAAACAAGGGGCGGGCGGGGACGGCCGCGCTGCGGTTTCGCGGGGAGCGCGGGGGGGGGCGGTCAGTGGCCGAGCGCGAGGGTAACCCTGGAGAGCGGGGGCTCCGGGACCCAGATGGCCGAGGCTTGGCCGTAGGGGCGCAGGGCTTCGAGCCAGGCGCGGAGGTTGTCGAGCGCGGATTGTACGGCGGGGTCGGTGGTGGCGCCGAGAAAGCGCTGGGCCATGGACCACATGGCCGCCAGGTGGATGAAGGTGGTGCCGGTTCGCTGCAAGTCCAACCAGAGGGCGGCGGTGGGCGGAGCGGACGACGGCGGGGGTATCCACGGGGCGGCGGCGGAGGGGGAGGGGGGGCCGGCCACGAGGAGTTTTTCGAGGGCGGCGCGGTTGCTGGCGAGCAGCAGCCAGCCGCCGTGGATGGCCCAGGCGGGACGGTCGGTGGGGGCCAGCTCGTCGACCCATTCGTTCCCGCCGGCGCTTTCGAGGGTGCAGAGCACGGTGCCGTCGGGGAGGGTCTTGGGGCGGAAGACGAAGGCACCGCGGTAGCGGGCGTTGCAGGAATCCATGATGCGGCCCGCCGCGGCCCGGGCGGCGGCAGGGTCGGGGACCGGGGTGGCGGCCAGCAGGGTGGGGACTTTCAGTCCGGAAAGCCCGAGGGTGCGCATGATGCCGAAGGAGAGGCGTCCGGAGAAGTCGCTGTCGAGGAGGGCCAGTACCAGCGGATCGCCGGCGATTTCCGTCGTCATGCGGATCCCATGGCGGAAATCGCCCTGGAGCCAGGTCTGGCGGAGGGCCTGTTTGGGAAGGGAGCGGCGCAGGACGAGGGTGGCGCAAGGAGCATCGCCGAGGAGTTGCCCGAGGGGGGCGAGATCGGGAAGGGGGGTGGAATCGGTCCAGTCGGCGAGGTCGAGGGAGAGGCCGGTGGCCTCCATGCGTTCGCCGTCGAGGCGGTGGATGTCGATGGTGCGGCCGAGGGGGGTGGGGGGGGCGGCGGCGGGGGAAGCGGCCGGCGGAGCGGCCGAGACAGAAGCGGAGGCGGCGGGGGTTGGCCAGTCGTCGCGGATCCAGAGCTGCAAGGGGATGGAGCGGTCGTCGCGGGCGGCCAGGGCGTCGAAGCCGATGCCGGCGTCGAGCAGGCGGGAGAAGGTGCCGTCGTGGGCGCCCAGCAGTTCGCCGATGGCCCAGGGATTGGGGGACAGGCAGGCGAGGAGGAGTCCGTCGGCGAAGGAGAGGGTGAGGCTCCATCCGCGGGGGAGGTCCAGGCCCTTGACGCGCCATACGGCGCGGCCGGGGAAGGCCGTGGGCATCCGCTGGAAGTCGGGAAGCCTGAAGAGGAGGAGCTCCTGACGCAGTAACGGGGCCTGTCCGCCGAGCCAGCTGGCGGCGAGCAGGGCCGGGGGCTGTCCTTCCTGGGCGGGGAGCCAGGCTAGGAGGGCTTCGCGGCCGGCAAGGCGGTCGAACCAGGCGCGGGTCGCGGGATCGCGGACCAGCCAAAGGGCGTCATCGGGTTCCGTTCCGGCGGTGCGGAGGGCGGAGGCGACGAGCGGGTTGGCGACGAGCCCTTCCCAGCGCTCGGGAAGGTCGATGACGCGCAGGGTGGCGGCGGCGCGGGCGGGGATGGCGCGGTAGACGGCCCGGGAATCGTGGGGGATGTGGAACATCCACCATCCGCAGGCGGCCAGCGCCGCGAGTGCGAGCAACCAGGGGAGCAAGGCCCGCCATGCACCGCGCCGCCTCCGGGGGGAGGCGGCGGCGGGCACGCGGCTGGATGCCGCATCCCCCGGGGGGGGGACGGGGGATGGGGGCGTCATGCGGGAATCATTCCGCCGGGGCGGCGGGGGCGTCCTTGGCGGGCGCGGGGGCATTCTCGTTCAAGGTCTCGACGTAGTTGAGCTTGAGGTCGCCCACCACGTGCTTGAGGAGCTGGGCCTCCCGGTCGGACAGGTTGCCGCGGGTCTTGGCTTCGAGCATGTCGAGCATGTCGATGGTGGCCTGGGCGGCCTCGAGGTTCTTCTCGATCTTGTTCGTGAGGGGGTTCATGGTCTTGCCGAGGTGCTGCATGGCGCCGGCGGCGAGCGAGAGGACGAGTCCCTGGAAGAGTTCTTCGTTGCTGCGGGTTGTGCTCATGGGAAAACCTTTCGCGGGCGGGATCAGAAGTAGAAGCGCATGCCGAGCTTGAGGGAGAGGTCCCACTTGTTGGCGTCGTCGTCGTCGGGGAAGATGTCCTTGGTGGCGAGGTCGAAAACGCCGGAAAGGATGACGGCCGCCGAGTCGGTGAGGAAGAACTTGAGGCCGCCTTCGGCCGTCAAGACGAGGGCGCTTTCGTGCTCGTGGTGGATGTCGACGTACTGGTAGGAAAGGCCGAGGCCGACGAAGGGGATGAGGTCGGTGCCGATGAGGGGGGCGTAGTTGTCGGAAAGCTTGAAGTTGTATTCGCCCACGCCGCCGACCTTGACCCCGGAGGCCGCGTCGTTGTGGGAGAATCCACCCACGCCGCCGAGGGAGATGCGGTCCCAGAAGAAGTAGGAGTACCGGACGTCGAGCGCGAAGTCCGTGCCGACGGCGGACTTGAAGTCGAGGAGGCCGCCGACGCCGAGTTCGCTGGAACCCTGCGTCACCAGGCCGGCGGCCTGCGCGGGGATGGCGGCGGCCGCGATGGCAACGGCCGAGACGGCGAGGATGCAAATGCGTTTCACGAGGCTGTTCATGGATGTCCCTTTCTTGGATGATGGTTTGCCTGTCGGCCTCCGGCACCTGCCGTCCGCCATGGAGCCGGAAGATAGCTTGTGGGGGGCGCGGGTGCAAGCATGCTTTTGCCTGCGGGGCCGGGATTGGGGGTCGGTGCGAAAAGCGCGAGGTGGGAGGAGGAGCCTGCCTTTGGCGATTGGATTGCGCGAGGCTCTTTCCCCCCTCCGAGAGGGGGGTTGGCGTCGCACTCCCGTGTCACGAATAGCTGCAATTGGTATGTCCATAAATAGATAGGGATATCACTTTTGGATTCTGATTACAGCAAACAGAGGCGTTTCCGCATCCTGCCTCCGCGGCTACGGACGTTTCGGGGTTTTCGCGCGCGGCGGAGGGGGAGGCAGGGTGCGGGCGCGGCGGAGGGATTTCTTGCCGAAGGCGCGGCGGATGCCGTCGGCGGCGTGCTCGAGCTTGGACTGCTTGCCGCGGCGGAGTTCGGTGGCCGCGGAGGGGGCCGCGGGGGCGCCGGTCGAGAGGTCGAACAGGTCCAGTTGGCGCGGGCGCGGGAGGTCCTCGCCGAGGGCGCCGACGCCGAAGCCGACCAGGCGCACGGGATGGGCGAGTTCGACGGAACGGAAGAGGTCGAGGGCCATCGAGCGGAGGTCTTCCTCCAGGTTCGTGGGACGGCAGAAGGGGCGTTGGCGCGTCAGGGTGTCGAAGCCCTGCCAGCGGAGCTTGAGGCGGCCGAGGCCGGCCAGGCGCCCGTCGGCGCGCAGGCGCGCGGCCACGTCGTCGACCAGGTCGCGCAGCGTGTCTTCGAGGACCTCCCGGGAGGTTTCGTCCTGCAGGAAGGTGTATTCGCGGGAAATCGTCTTTTCGCGGACGTCGAGCTCGATCTCGCGCGGGTCCTCGCCGAAGGCGAGCGCCCGAAGGTGGGCGGCGCCGTGGGGGCCGGCGACGTGCCGCAGGAGGGCCTCGGGGGCGTCCTGCAGGTCGCCGATGGTATGCAGCGCCGCGCGGTCGAACGCCGCGCGCATGACCTTCCCGACGCCCCACACGCGCGTGACCGGCAGCGGCCGCAGGAACGCGGCGATGGCCGCGCGGTCGAACGGCAACACCGTCAGGCCGTCCGGCTTGCGGTATTCGCTGCCGAGCTTGGCGAGGAACTTGTTGGGGGCGACCCCCGCCGAGCAGGTGAGGCCGGTCTCGCGGCGGACGTCCGCGCGGATGCGTTCGGCGATTTCGCGCCCGTCGCCGAAGAATCGGCGCGATCCGGCGACTTCGAGGAAGGCCTCGTCGATGGAGAGGCCCTCGACGTACGGGGTGTAGCGGTTGAAGATGGCGAACACCTGCGCGGACACCTGCTCGTAGCGCACCATGTCGGGCGGAACGAAGATGGCGTGGGGACAGCGCCGGCCCGCCTCGGAGGAGGGCATGGCCGAATGGATGCCGTACTCGCGGGCCTCGTACGACGCGGTGGAGACGACGCCGCGCTGGTCCGGCGGGGCCCCCACCACCACGGGCTTGCCGCGCCATTCGGGATGGTCGCGCTGCTCGATGGCGGCGAAGAACGCATCCATGTCCACATGGATGAACACGCGCGGCGCATCCGACGGGATGGCCGACTCCGCATGCGTGCCGTCCGTGTCCGCCATGCGGCGCCCCTTCCTACCAGACGACCGGTTCGTCCGCGCTGCCCGCCGACGCCGCGCGGGTCCGGCGGGAGGGAGGCTCCGGTTTCGCAGGCTTTTTGCCCGGTTCAGCCGGCGCGGTTGGGGGTTCGGGGGTGGGGGAGGCCTTTGAGGCGGACGGGCGTCCCGGCGCGGTGCTCACGCGCGGCGCAAGCCGCAGGGAGCCCGCGCCGCTGGCGGTCGCGGCCGTTCCGCGCCGGGCGGTCACCTCGGCATAGGGGTCGGCGGGGCCGGCCGGTTGGGCGGGTTTTGGAACGGCCGGGGCTTTCGGGGCGGAGGCCGCCGGTACCGCGGGCGCCCCCGTGCCCAGGTCCACCGCCCGCCACGACGCCCAGTCCAGCGGCATTTCGCCGAACGCGATGCGGGCCGACAGCAGCAGTTTTTCGGGATTCCCCAGCAGCTCCAGCGGAACGGTCACGCCCAGCTCGCCGCGGGCCAGGCCGCCGGGAAGCGCCACCGCGGAGGTGTCCAGGCGGCGGTTCAAGTCGGTTACCGATTTCACCTTTCGCGGGCCCGTGCAGACGGCAAGCTTGGGCATCTCGCCGAACGGCGTGTCCGCCCTCCAGCCGTGGAAGCGGAGGGTGACCGACGCGCGCGGCGAGAGCGGCCGCGAGAAGCGGCAGACCACCGTCAGGTTGCGCCCGTCCGAGGAGATGTTGCGATCCAGGAAATCGGCATCGGCCTCCGCGACCTCCGCTTCCTCGGCATCCTGCTGCTCCGCCAGCTTCAGCCACGCGGGATCCGCCTTGGCCAGTTCCCCGATGAACGCGTCGTCCTGGGAGAAGGCCCCCGTGTCGCCGTCCTCCACCTTTTCTTGGCCCACGCCGCCGGGCAGGACGATGTCCGGGAAGTCCCCGAACCACTCGCTGGCCCGCACGAACGACGACAGGTAGCCCTCCGAATACGTGCACTGCGACCGGTGCGCCCGCACCGCCTCCAGCTTGTTCGTCACCTGCCACGGCGCCAGCGAATGCACCCGCCAGGCGATTTCCCCCGACCGCAGAAGGTACGGCGGCGGCGCCGCGTCCAGGGCCGGATGCAGACCGCGCGGCGAGGGCCAGCGGGGGTAGTGCACCGGATAGCCCAGGCGCAGCGGCTCCAACCCTTCCTCCGCCGCGAGGGTCCAGAGCGCCACGCGCGCGAACAGGTAGAGCGCGCGGTGGTCCGGATTCTGGTCCGCGGCCGTCGGCATCGCCACGTGGGTCGGGCGGAACTCCCGGATGACCTCCGTCAGGTCCTCGAGGAGGTCCTCCCCCGCGTAGGCCGCGCCGGGGGTCCGGGCCTGTACGTAGGGGACCGAGGTCGCGCGCGTGAGCATCGAGCGAAGCGGCGTGACGTCCCGCCAGTGGTCGTTCCAGATCCGCAGCGTGCCGAAATCGGGATACCCCAAGAACACCAGGTCCCGGTCCGGGTCGAGCCCCATGCGGCGCGCCGCCTCGCGGGCTTCGGCGCAGCGCGTTTCGCCCATGCGCCGCACCGCGCCCGGCATCACCACCGGATGCTTGCGTACGAACATGAACGCCAGCTCGTTGTTGTCGCCCATCGTCAGGAAACAGACCTTGACCGGCACGCCCAGCTCGACGGCCTCCTGGATGAGGCCGCCCGCGCCGAGCGCCTCGTCGTCGGGATGGGGGGCCAGCACGAGCAGCCGGTCGCCGTCGTCGCCGAGCAGCAGCGGCTCGGCATCCTGCCCCCGTGCGGCGGCGGTCCACGCCACCGCCAGCAAGAAGGCCAGCGCCACCATTTTCCGCACCAATCCCGCACGATGAAACAACCTGGACGTATTCATGCCTCCCACCTTACAGGACCTTCCCGGCGAAACAAAGCCCAAAAGCCCTTTGCCCCCTTCCGCAAATCCAACAAACGAGATTACTGAAAAACATTGACAACACAACATCCATCCGCCATCTTTCCACCATGAAAACTGAAGCCCCCCGCATCGTCTCGAACACGGCCAAAACCCTTTCCGCCGTCCATTCCGTATTCAGCGTCAACGCCACCGTGCGTGACAACGACTGGATGCTTCTCCTCGCCATCACGCCCCCCATCCTCGCCGCCTACGCCGCCACCGAGGTCGGTGCCTGGGTCATCCACGAAATCGGACGGCAAATCCGCATCCACGAAAAACGCCCCGCCTCCCCATCCCTGCGCGGCACTCCCACGCCCAAGGAACTCGTGGCCGACTGGCGCGAAGAGCCCCGCACGCTCGCCACCCGCCTTCGCCTCGGTTCGCGCCTGGCCGACCTCGATTCCACGCTCGACCACACACTTTTGCGAACCACCCTTCCCAACGGCAAGACCGTCATCCGTTCCCGGAAGGGCGGAATGAAAGGCTGGCTGGAGGACCGGCGCGTCGCCATTCCGTATTCCACAGCCATGCGCTACAAGAAACTCGCGCAGCGCCTCCGCCAAATCCTGCAACTGGACGACCGCATTCCACTCGAATGGTTGATGTCCGGCATTCCGGCGGGGCAGCACTTCCCAACCGAGCTCCAGAGCGCCTTTGGGTCCGCCGCCCGGCGGCTCGGCGCCATTCTGCGCGAGAATCCGACCTTGGTGGCGCTCGGCCGCTACGCGGAGAGAAAACTGGGCATCGTGCGGTTGGTGTCGGTGAGAAAGATGGAGGGAGGAAGGATGTGGAAACATGGAAAAACATCCGATTTTTCTGTAATCTCGCGAATGCGGAGGGCCAATGTGTCGCCGGAGCGGGTAGAGGCGACGAAGGAGGCGATGGGGAGGGTACTGGTGGCGCGGAATCTGGCGGGGGGAGCCCTGCATCTGCAAAACCGCATCAAGGCTTGGCTCTCTGGGCTGAAAGCCATGGGCCGGCCCTGAGATGGCGGGGGGGCCCAGGGGGAGGTTTTGACGCACGCCATTGCCCGGAACGCACCCCCGGCTTGACGCGCCGCCCGATTTGGCGCATCCTCCCCCGCACTATGAACAAGAACATCAACATGGAAATCCTTGCATCCCTCTGCAAGCGTCGCGGTTTCATCTTCCAGTCCTCCGAACTCTACGGCGGCATCA
>JAFYAC010000156.1 GCA_017540905.1 Kiritimatiellia bacterium
CCCACAGCCCGTCAAATACGAATGTCTTGACTTTATGCTGTACTAGAGCGGTTTAAGAAATGCTGTAGTCGTTTCGGGAGGGCCGCGCTTTGTCGCGGCCGTGTGCAAGGACGAAAAACCAGGCCCGGACGAAGCCGGGCCCTCCCCGGCTTGCGACTACACTTTTTCTTAATTTGCTCTAGGGGGGCCGATGAAACCCTTGTCTTTTGCATGGTGCGGCTGGCCGGTAGGGGCCGACCTCCGGGCCCGTCATGGGTCGGCCTTTCGCACGGCCCGCCCGGAGGTCGGGCCCTACCGGCGGGAGCGCCCGACAAGAAAGCGCTTCCGCGCGACCCATCGGCGGCAGACGGGGCGCGGGGCGGGTTGGCGAAACGTTTTAGCGGGGAGGGGGCCGGGGGATTTATTTTGGGGGCGGGATGGGGTATGCTCGCGCGTGCAAACCATACAAACACAGGAGTTGGAATGAAAATACTGATTGCCGACAAGATGTCCAAGACCGCCCTTTCCGCCCTGGAGGCCCTCGGCCACCAAGTGGTGTCGAATCCCGACCTCAAGGCGGAGGAACTGCCGGGCGCCATCGGCGACGCCGAGGTGCTGATCGTGCGGTCCACCAAGGTCATCGCCGCGACGATCGAGGCGGGCAAGAGCCTGTCGCTCATCATCCGCGCGGGCGCCGGCGTGAACACGATCGACCTGGCGAAGGCATCCGAATGCGGCATCTACGTGACGAACTGCCCCGGGAAGAACACCGAAGCCGTGGCCGAGCTGGCCATCGGCCTGCTGATTTCGGCGGACCGGCGCATCGCGGACGCGACGGCGGACCTGCGGTCCGGGAAGTGGCGCAAGAAGGAATACGGCAAGGCGGCCGGCCTGAAGGGCCGCACGCTGGGGATCCTCGGCACGGGCAACATCGGCAAGGCCGTCATCCGCCGCGCGCAGGCGCTGGAGATGGAGGTCGTCGCCTGGTCGCGCTCGCTGACGCCCGAGAAGGCGGCGGAGCTGGGGATCGGCTACTGCGCGACGCCGCTGGACGTGGCGAAGGCCGCCGACGCGGTGAGCCTCCATCTCGCGGCGAAGCCCGAGACGAAGGGCCTCGTGAACGCGGAGTTCCTCGCGGCGATGAAGGACGGGGCGATCCTCGTCAACACCGCGCGCGGCGAAGTCGTGGACTGGGCGGCGCTGGCGGACGCGGTGGCGTCGAAGAAGCTGCGCGTCGCGACGGACGTGTACGCGGGCGAGCCGGCCGGCGGCGAGGCGCCGTTCGAGCAGGCGGAGCTCGCGGCCAAGTTCGCGGCCTGCACGCCGCACGTGGGCGCGTCCACGGACCAGGCGTCCGAGGCGATCGCCGCGGAAGCGGTGCGGATCGTCAAGGTGTTCCAGGAGACGGGCACGCCGCCGAACGTCGTGAACATCCGCACGAAGACGGCCGCGGTCATCAACCTGGTGGTCCGCCACTACAACAAGGTGGGCGTGATCGCCAGCGTGCTGGTGCTGCTGCGCGAAGCGGGCGTGAACATCGAGGAGATGGAAAACCTCGTGTTCGAGGGCGGCACGGCCGCCTGCTGCACGCTGAAGCTCGACCAGAAGCCTTCGCCGGAAACCATCGCGAAGATTGAGGCGGGCGAGAACATCATCTCGGCCTCGCTGAAGTAGCGACCGCCGCGCCGGGCGGGCGGGCGAGTGCCCGTCCGCCCGCGCCGAATCCATCCCCTTCCACCCCCATTCCCCGCCAGAGAACCGCCATGAACGACCAACCGCTGAAAACCGTCTGCATCGCCGCCGCGCTCGCCGCGTGCCTGGCCTGGCCCGCGTCCGCCGCCGCCGCGGAGCTGAGCGACCCGGCGCAGATCCAGACGGAGGCGTTCATCCACCTCCTGCAGGCGGACCAGGCGCTCGACGCGGGGCGGCTGGAGGAGGCGCTCTCGCTCTACACGGCCGCGCGCGACCACTACGTGCGCGTCGCCACCGAGTTCCCGGACTACGACCCGCGCGTCATCCTGTACCGCCGCGACTACTGCGAGGGGCAAATCGACGAGGTCATGGCCGACCTCGGCATGCCCCCGCGCGAGGCCGAGCCCGTGGAGTTGCCGGAGGCGCCCGCCGCGCCCGAGGCGGACCCCGAACCCGCCGCGGTCGCCCTCGCCGAAGCCGACGCCGAAGCCGAAGCCCCGTCGGACGAAGCCGCCGCCGAGGCTTCCGCCACGGCCACCCTCCGCGCCAACCTCGCCGCGGCACTCGCCGAACGCGACTCCATCCGCGACGCCATGAGCGCGCAGGGGGCCGCGCGCAAGGCCGAAGTCGAATCCCTGCGCGCCCGCATCGCCGAACTCGAAGCCGCGGCCGCGTCCGCGCCGGCCGCCGGCGAAGCGGAAGCCGAAGCCGCCGCCGCCGCCAAGGCCGCCGAAAAGGCCGCCCGCGACCTCGAAAAGGCCCGGCAGGACAAGGCCGAGCTCAAGAAGAAACTCAAGGAAGCCGAGAAGGAGGCCGAGAAGGCTTCCGCCGGGTTCGGCCAGCGCATCGCCGAACTCGAGTCCGCGCTCGAAGCCCGGGACGCCGAACTGGCCGCCCGGGACGGCGAATACTCGGCGAAGGCCGCCGAACTGGAAGCCGGCAGGGCCCGGCTCGAGGAAGAGACCGCGCAGCTCGGCGCTCGCGTGGCCGAACTCTCCGCGCAGCTCGAAGCGGCCGAAGCGGCCGCGGCGGCGCCCGTCCCGTCCGGCGACTCCGTCGCCGAAGCGTCCGCGGCGTCCGCGGAGGATGCCGGCGAACTGGCGTCCCTGCGCGAGCGGCTCGCCGTCAAGGAAGCCGAACTGGCCGAGCTCGCGGCGGAATCCGAACGGCAGGCCAAGGACGCCGGCAAAGCGGAGCGCGACCTCGCAAAGGTGCGCGAAGAAAAGTCGGACCTGAAGAAACTGCTCAAGGCCGCGGAAAAGAAAGTGGCCGAGTTCGAGGAACGACTCGCCGCGCAGAAGTCCGGCGCCGATGCCGAGCGCGCCGCCGCGATGCGCCCGCTGGAGGAGCGCGTGGACGAGCTGAAGTACGCGCTCGACGCGAAGGACGCCGAACTCGCGGCGCTGCAGGCCGAGCGCGACGCGCTCTCCGCCCGCGCGGCGGAGCTGGAAGCCGCGGCCGCGCAGGCCGCCGCGGAAGCCGCCCCCGCGGAAGAATCGGAACCCATGGTGCCCGCTGCCGAACTCGCCGCCGTGCAGGAACAGCTGGCCGCCAAGGAGGCCGCGCTCGCCGAAGCGGAGGAAGCGGCCGGCAAGTTCGAAAAGGAAGC
>JAFYAC010000157.1 GCA_017540905.1 Kiritimatiellia bacterium
AACTCGTGGCCGACTGGCGCGAAAAGCCCCGCACCCTCGCCATCCGCCTCCGCCTCGGCTCCCGCCTCGCCGACCTCGACCCCACGCTCGACCACTCCATCCTCCGCACCACCCTTCCCAGCGGCAAGACCGTCATCCACTCCCGCAAGGGCGGCATGAAAGGCTGGCTGGAGGACCGCCGGGTCGCCATCCCCTACTCCACCGCCATGCGCTACAAGAAACTCGCCCAGCGCCTCCGCCAAATCCTGCAACTGGACGACCGCATGCCCCTCGAATGGCTCCTCTCCGGCGTTCCGTCCGGACAACACCTCCCCTCCGACCTCCAGAGCGCCTTTGGGGCCGCCGCCCGTCGGCTCGCCACCATCCTGCGCGAGAACCCGACGCTCGCCGCGCTGGCGCGCTATGCAGAGCGGAAGCTCGGCATCGTGCGGCTGGTGGCGGTGCGGAAATCATGGGGGAAGAGAAGTGTGAAATCGCGGAAAACAAAAGAGTTTTCAGTAATCTCGCGAGATAGGAGGGCCAATGTGTCGCCGGAGCGGGTGGAGGCGACGAAGGAGGCGATGGGGAGGGTGCTGAGGGCGCGGAATCTGGCGGGGAGCGCCCTCCACCTCCAGAACCGAATCAAGGCGTGGCTCTCGGGACTGCAATCCAGGGGCGAAGCCTGAGGCCAGTGCCCCCCCTTTCGCAAAGGGGTGCTGGGGCCGCAACGTCCCGTTGAATCTCCCTCCCGCTTCCCTCTTGGCACCCCTCCCCCCCCCTTGCTACACTCCTGCGCAAATGCCCCCGCCCCCTCCATCCAATCCCCCCCGCGCCCCCCGGCGTGCCCGGCGCCAGGCCGCCGCCGCCGTGCTCCTGCTCGCCGTCGGCCTCGCCCTGACGCTCTTCCTGGCATTCGCCCTCGCCCACCGCGCCCGCCGCGCAGCCTACCGCGATTTCCTCGCCGAGGCCGAAGGCGCCCGCGCCCGCGCCGCCCGCGAACTCCAGCTATACCTCGACGTCTTCGACTCCATCCGCCGCCTCCACGGCCTCTCCGACCGGGTCACGCCGGAAGCCTTCGCGGAAATCGCGCAGAAAGGCATGCTCCACCAGCAGCGCATCCTCGGCGCCTACGGCTTCGCGCAAATCCTTCCCGACGCCGACCGCGCCGCCGCCGAACGCCAAGGCTCGCCCATCGTCGAAAGCGACGGCCGCGGCGGCTACGTCTCCGCCCCGTCCCGCCCCGCCTACTTCCTCCTCACCTACCAGACCCCGCCCGGCGGCCTCGGCGTCCCCACCGGCTACGACTTCGGCTCCGATTCCGCCGCCCACGGTGCGCTCTCCGAGATGTTCCGCCATGCCATCTTCACCGTCGCGCCGACGCCCGCGCCAGATGCCTTCCTCCTCTTCGCCCCCACCCTCTACATCGCCGATCCCGCTTCCCCCGCGCCCGTGCCATCCGGCTTCGCCGTCGCCCTCTTCTCCCCGGCACGCCTCCTTGCGCCCGTGGCCGGCGACCTCCACCGCACCTCCATCGACCTCCTCCCCCCGTCCCCCGCCGCGGACGCCCGCCGCGCCGCCTCCGCCCTCTCCGCCCCCTCCGAACCGCGATGGCTCACGGCCTTCCCCGTCGCCATCGGCCAGCAGGAGTGGCTCTTCTGCGCCGAGTCCGCGCCGTCCTTCTGGCTCCCGAAACTTCCCCGGACGCCCCTCCTCGCCGCCGCGCTCGGAGCCCTTCTCTCCCTGGGGCTCTTCCTCTGGCTCTGGGGCGCCTCCCGCCAGACCGCGCAGGTGGAGCGCCTGGTCCGGCGCCGCACCGCCCAGCTGGCCACCGCCAACCGCCGCCTCTCCGACCTCATGGAAGAGCGCCGCCAGCTCGAAGACGCGGTCCTCCGCGCCGGTCGCGAGGAGCGCACCCGCATCGGCCGCGACCTCCACGACTCCCTCGGACAGAAACTCACCGGCATCCTCTACCTCTTCACCGCCTGGCGCCGCCGCCACGCTCCCCCTTCCGACCCCGAAGGCGAACAGATCGCCACCACCCTCAAGGACGCCGTAACCCAGGTCCGCCGCATCGCCCGCGGGCTCGCCCCCGTCGCGCTCACCGGAGACGGCCTTCCCGACGCCCTCCGCCAGCTGGCCGAAGAAGCCTCCGCCCTGCACCCCGCCGACGTCGACTTCTTCTACGAGCGCGAGGGCCGCCCCCGCGACGACACCGCCGCCGAGCACCTCTACCTCATCGCGCAGGAAGCCATCGCCAACGCCATCCGCCACGGCCATGCCACCCGCGTCGCCCTGACCCTCGATTTCGCGCCCGAAGCCGGCGTCCTGTCCATCGAGGACAACGGATGCGGCCTTGCCGCCGCCGCCCCGCCCGACCCCGCCGGCCCCGGCGGCAACGGCCTCCGAATCATGCGCCACCGCGCCGACATCCTTGGCGCCACCCTCTCCCTCGACACCCCTCCCTCCGGCGGCACCTGCATCACCGTCACCTTCCCCACCTGACCCGCCGCCCTTCCCCTCCCCCGCTCCGCCCCGCCCCCGCCTTGCTCCCCGCCTTTTGCTTTGCACCCCGCGCGGTGGAGTGCTAGGGTTCCACCCCGTCCGGGCCATTCCCGCCCGCAACCAAAGGAAAACGACATGTCCCAGAAACTTCTGCTTTCCGCCAACGAAGCCATCGCCCGCGCCGCCTGGCGCGCCGGCTGCTCCGTCGCCGCCGCCTACCCCGGCACCCCCTCCACCGAGATCATGGAGAACATCGGCAAATACAAGGGCGAAATCAACTGCGAATGGTCCGTCAACGAAAAGGTCGCCATGGAAGTCGTCATCGGCGCCTCCCTCGCCGGCGTCCGCGCGCTCACCGCGATGAAGCACGTCGGGCTGAACGTCGCGATGGACCCGCTGATGACCTTCACGAACATCGGCGCCATCGGCGGCCTGGTCATCGTGACGGCGGACGACCCGAGCATGCACTCCTCGCAGAACGAGCAGGACAACCGGGCCCTCGCCAAGTTCGCCCGCTGCCTCCTCCTGGAGCCCTCCGACTCCCAGGAAGCCTACGACATGACCCTGGCCGCCTTCGAGCTCAGCGAAAAATACCAGGTCCCGGCCATCCTGCGCATCACCACGCGCACGGCGCACACCTCGACCCTCGTCGATCCGGGCGAAGGCACGCGCACCGTCCCGCCCGCGATCCCCTACGTCAAGAACCCGGCCCGCAACATCCCCATCCCGGCCTTCGCGCGCGGCATGCGCTACAAGGTCGAAGAGCGCACCAAGGCCCTCCGCGCCCTCTCCGAAGAATCCCCCTTCAACCGTGCCGAACCGGGCACCGGCGACCTGGGCATCGTCGCCTCGGGCGTCGCCTACCAGTACGTCCGCGAAGTCTTCCCCGAGGTCCCCGTCTTCAAGGTCGGCCTCTCCTACCCGCCGCCGCTCGACGCCATCCGCGCCTTCGCCGCGCCGTTGAAGCGCCTCGTCGTCGTCGAGGAATGCGACCCCGTGCTGGCCGACCAGATCCGCGCCGCGGGCATCCCCGTCCTCGAAACCGCGACCGAGCTGCACATGATGGAGCTCAACCCGACGCGCCTCGCCGCCCTCCGCGCCGAACTCCTCGGCACGCCCGCGCCGGCGGCCGCCGAACCCGAAGCCGGCATCCCGCCGCGCCCGCCGGTCCTCTGCGCCGGCTGCTCCCACCGCGGACCCTTCTACGTCCTGGGCAAACTCAAGGCGACCGTCACGGGCGACATCGGCTGCTACACCCTGGGCCTCTCGCCCCCGCTGAGCGCCATGGACACCACCGTATGCATGGGCGCGGCCATCGGCAACGCCATCGGCATGAAGAAGGCCAACCTCCCCAACCCGCGCCTCGCCGCCGTCATGGGCGACTCCACCTTCTTCCACTCCGGCATGACGGGCCTGCTCGACGCCGTCTACAACAAGACCCCGATCACCCTGCTCGTCCTCGACAACCGCATCACGGCCATGACCGGCCACCAGCCCAACCCCGGCTCCGGACGCACCATCCTGGGCATCGACTCCCCGGCCGTGCGCATCGCCGACATCGCAAAGGCCTTCGGCGTCCCGCGCATCCACGAAGTCGATCCCTACGACCTGGCGACCCTCGAAAACACCCTCAAGGAATGCCTCGAATCCGGCGAAACCTCCCTTGTCGTCGTCCGCGGCCCCTGCGTGCTCAACGAAAAGATCGGCGGCCAGCGCATCTCCGTCGTCGACGCGGAAAAATGCCGCGCCTGCGGCGCCTGCTTCCGGCTCGGATGCCCCGCCATCGTGCGCGGCGAAACCGCCCCCGACGGCAAGCGAACGAAATCCGCCATCGACCCGCAAGCCTGCATCGGCTGCACCCTGTGCAACCAAGTCTGCCCCTTCGGCGCCATCACCACGAAGAACCTCCGCTAACCCAAAGGCCTCCCATGACCACGACACCCCCCTCCCCTTGCAGCATCACCCTCGTCGGCGTCGGCGGACAAGGCACCATCCTGACCTCCGACCTCCTGGCCCTCGCCGCCATGCACGCCGGTTTTGACGTCAAGAAATCCGAAATCCACGGCATGTCCCAGCGCGGCGGCTCCGTCGTCAGCCAAGTCCGCTACGGCGAGCGCGTCCGCTCACCGATCATCCCCGAAGGCGCCACCGACGTCCTCGTCGCCTTCGAGCGCAACGAAGCCCTCCGCTTCGCCCACCTCCTCAAGCCCGGCGGACTCCTCCTCGTCAACGACACCGAGCGCATCCCCGTGACCGTCTCCAGCGGCGCCCAGCCCCCGGCCGAACGCCTTTCCGAGCGCCTCGCCGCCTACCCCGGACTCCACCTCGTCCCGGCCGACCGCATCGCCGCCGAAGTCGGCAACGTCCGCACCGCCAACGTCGTCCTCGTCGGCGCCCTCTCCAAACTCCTCGACGCCATCCCCGACGACGCCTGGCAATCCGCCCTCCGCCAGCGCGTCCCCGCCAAATTCCTCGACGTCAACCTCTCCGCCTTCTCCGCCGGCCGCGCCGCCCTCTAGAAACCTGGATTCCTAGATATCTAGTTTTCCGGAAAACACTTCTCCACCGCACTTCTTCCTTCTTCCGTCTTACTTCTTCCTTCCTTGCTTCCCACCCCCCTCAACCGAGCACCTCCTCTCGCTCCACCTCGAGCGCCTCATGCGCGACTCCCCACCCGCCGCGCAGCCGCCGCCCGAGACCGCGCGCGCCGTGGCCGACGCCGTCATCCTCTGCCTCCGCGACCAAGGCCTCACCCTGCCCCTGCCCGACGGCTACCTCCGCCTCATGATCTACCGCGCCCTGCGCGCCGTCGGCCCCGAAACCACCGCCCGCGCGTGGGCCGCCGCGCACCTCACCGAAAGCACCGCCCAGCTCGCCCGTTCCCCCGACCGCACCCTGCGCCCTGTCTTCGACCCCCTCATCTGGCCGGGCCCCGTCCCCCTGATCGTCTGGCAACTCTTCGAGAGCCACCTCGTGCGCCCCCTGCGTACCATCACCCTGCGCGGCCGCCTCGTCTGGCGCCTCGACTTCCGGCGCCTGGTCCCCACCGACGCCGGCTGGATGGAGCTCACCCTCTTCCCCGGCCTCCACGCCATTTTGGAGCGCTTGGCCGACGCCTTCGACGACACCCAGGGCCGCGGCATCATCGGCCTTGCGGGCCTCTACGCCTCCGGCTTCGCCCCGACCCCGCGCCGCCGCCGCCGCGGACGCCCCGCGCCCCGCGGCATTGCCCCCCTCGACGCCCCGGCCGTCCGCGACTACATCCTCCGCGTCCTCCACACCCTTTCCGCCACCCGCCACTGGACCACCCTCCCCGAAGTCATCTACCTCGACCTCACCCCCGCCCGCAAAACCCACCCCTCCCTCCCATGACCGCCCCCTCCTCCAACTGGGGGCGCAGGCGACCCGCCTGCGAAACCTCCCCCACCCCCTCCTGGCACACCGCCCTCCTCGCCCTCGTCGCCGCCCTCGCCTGCTGGGCCGTCCTCCCCCTTCTCCTCGAATACCTCACCGCCGACCTCGACCCATGGACCGTCAACGGCATGCGCTACGTCTTCTCCGCCGCCTTCTGGTTGCCCCTCGTCCTCCGCGACGCCCACCGCCTGCCCCCCGGCGGCCCCTCCTCCCGCCGCGCCCTCCTCCTGGCCTCCCTGCCCGTCGCCGCCGCCCTCGTCGGCTCCCAACTCTGCTACGGCGCCACCCCCTACTTCACCGACGCCACCCACATGAACTTCGGCTGCCGCCTCTCCATCCCCTTCGCGACCCTCTTCGGCTTCTGGCTGCTGCCCAGCGAACGCCCCCTGGCCAAGACCCCGCTCTTCTGGCTGGGCCTCCTCGCCTCCGCCGCCGGCTTCCTCCTCCTCTTCGGCCGCACCTGGACCCCTGGCACCGCGACGGCCCCGGCCCTTCTCCTGATGCTGGGCTACTCCCTCTTCTGGGGACTTTACGTCGTCCTCGTCCGCCGCCGCCTCTCCCCGTGGCGCGCGCACCTCTCCTACGGCGTCGTGAGCCTGTTCGTCTGCGCCGTCATGCTCGGCCTCATGTTCCTCCTCGGGAATCCGGGCACCCTCCTCCACCTTCCCCTCCGCCTCTGGCTGATCCTCTTCTTCGGCGCCATGCTGGGCTTGGCGTGGAGCCACGTCCTCTACTACCGCGCCCTCCGCGTGACGGGCCCGATCGCGGGCGAAAGCGGCATGCTGCTGCTCCCCTTCCTGACGGCCCACCTCGCCCACCTCTTCCTTGGCGAGACCCTGCTCCCCGGCCAATGGCTGAGCGGCCTCCTCCTCCTCCTCGGCTGCACCCTCCTTCTCCTCTCCCGCTACCTCCTCCACCGTTCCCGCTGACCCGCCTTTTGCGCCCGCCCGGCAACTCGCAAAGCGGGCCCCGGAATGCCCCCGCCGACAGCTCTTCCAACGTTCGGTTTGCCCCTCCGTCCGCCATCTGCTATGTTTCTCCACATGAAAACGCTCGTCGTCATCGGATCCGGTCCCGCCGGTCTCACCGCCGCCCTCTATGCCGCGCGCGCCGGCCTCGCCCCCCTCGTCCTCGAAGGCCCCGCACCGGGCGGGCCGCTGGTCAACACGCCGAGGATCGAGAACATTCCCGGTTTCCCCGACGGGATCGGCGGGTTCGAGTTCATCGACAACCTGCGCCGCCAGGCGGAGCGCTTCGGCGCGGCGTACCGCGGGGCGACGGTGACGGCCTTCGCACCGCGCGACGGCGGCGGGGCGCTGCTGACGCTCGACGACGGCGAGGTGCTGGAAGCCGCCGCGGCCGTCATCGCGACGGGCGCCGCGCACCGTCCCCTCGGCGTGCCCGGCGAGGCGGAGCTGGCGGGCCACGGGGTGTCCTACTGCGCGACCTGCGACGGCGCGTTCTTCCGCAACAAGCCCGTGGCGGTGGTGGGCGGCGGCGATACGGCGTGCGAGGAGGCGCTGTTTCTCGCGCGGATGGCGTCGTCGGTGACCCTCGTCCACCGCCGCGACGCGCTCCGCGCCTCGAAGATCCAGGCCGACCGCGTGCTGGCGGACCCGAAGATCACGGTCCGCTGGAACCGCACCGTCGCGGCCCTCGACGCGGCGGACGGCAGGCTCGCGGCCCTGCGCCTGCGCGACACGGCGTCCGGCGCGGAGGAGACGCTGCCGGCGGCGGGGCTGTTCGTGGCGATCGGGCTGGTGCCGACCTCGGCGCCCTTCTCGTCGGTGCTGGCGACGGACGCGCAGGGCTATCTCGAAGCGGACGGCGTGTTCTCGTCGCTGCCCGGCGTGTTCATCGCGGGC
Source organism: Kiritimatiellia bacterium (assembly GCA_017540905.1). GTDB lineage: Bacteria > Verrucomicrobiota > Kiritimatiellia > CAIQIC01 > Lenti-01 > CACXEY01. The sequence continues at coordinate 7,761 of JAFYAC010000157.1, forward strand.
GACGTGGCGGACCCGGTGTACCGCCAGGCGGTGTCCGCGGCCGGTTCGGGCTGCCGCGCCGGCATGGAAGCCATCCGCTACCTGGAGTCCGCGCCATGAGCCACCATTCGTCCAAGCACCGCCGTCTCACCGCCGAGGAAAAGCGCCTCTACGGCCGCCTCCTCGCCCTCTGCCGCCCCTACACCGGGCGCCTGCTGCTGGCGGTCCTGTTCGGCCTGATGTTCGGCGGATCGCTCTTCGGCCTGCTGGCGGTGGGCAAGAGCGGCGTCGCGAACGTCTTCGGCGGCGCCGGCGGCCGCATCACGGCGCTCCAGGACGCGGTGTCGGCGTGGATCGACCGCGTGTACAGCGGCGGGGTGGACCACTCGGCGCTGCTGATGGGCGCGCTGCTGGGGCTGCTGGTGCTGCTGGCGCTGCTGCGCGGACTGAGCTTCTTCTTCAGCAAATACCTCATCGAATGGGTGGCCCAGCGCGTCGTGATGGTGCTGCGCAACGAGCTGTTCTCGAAGATCCTCCACCTTCCGCTCCTCTACTTCACCGGCTCCCGCACCGGCGAACTGATGTCGCGCACGCTCAACGACACGCAGCTCATCGAGAAGAGCATCACCGAAGTCATCTGCGACCTCGTCCAGCAGCCGTTCGTGCTCGTCGGTGCCGCCTGCGCGCTGCTGATCACCGACCTGCGCCTCGCGCTGATCAGCCTGGCGGTGTTCCCCGTGTGCATCCTGCCCGTCATGCTCTTCGGCAAGCGTGTCCGCCGCCACGCCAAGGCCGGACAGGAACGCATCGCCGACCTCTCCAGCATCCAGCAGGAAGCGATCGCCGGGGCGGCCATCGTCAAGGCCTTCGGGATGGAGGACCGCGAGCTCGACCGCTTCGCGCGCCAGAACGCCGACTTCTTCCGCCGCCAGATCAAGATCGTCGCCTCCCGCGCCGCCGTGAACCCGCTGATGGAGCTGTTCTCCGTCATCGCCGCGTGCCTGATCCTCGTCTACTCCCGCTACGCGGGGCTCGCGCTCGAAGACATCCTCGTGTTCATCGTCGCGATGGTCGCCATGTACGACCCGGCCAAGAAACTCTCCCGCGTGCACCTCGTCATCCAGCAGAGCGCCGCCGCCGCCGAGCGCGTGTTCGCGATCCTCGACACCGAGGACACCGTCGCCGACCTGCCCGGCGCCACGCCGCTGCCCGCGCCCGTGAAGGAAATCCGCTTCGACGGCGTCACCTTCTCCTACAAGCCCGGCGCCGCGCCCGTCCTCGACGACGTCACCCTCTCCGCGCGCGCCGGCGAACTCGTCGCCCTCGTCGGCGGCTCCGGCGCCGGCAAGACCACCCTCGTCAACCTCCTCCCGCGCTTCTTCGACGCCACCGGCGGGCGCGTCCTCCTCGACGGGCGCGACGTCCGCAGCTGCACCCTCGAATCCCTGCGCGCGCAGATCGGGCTCGTCACGCAGGAAACCTTCCTCTTCAACGACACCGTCGCCGCCAACATCGCCTACGGCTCCCCCTCCGCCACCCGCGCCGAGATCGAAGCCGCCGCCAGGATGGCCCACGCCCACGACTTCATCCTCGCCATGCCCAAGGGCTACGACACCGTCATCGCCGAACGCGGTTCCCTGCTCTCCGGCGGACAGCGCCAGCGGCTGGCCATCGCGCGCGCGTTGCTGCGGAACCCGCCCATCCTGATCCTCGACGAAGCCACGAGCGCCCTCGACACCGAATCCGAGCGCGCCGTCCAGGACGCCCTCGACGAAGCGATGAAGGGCCGTACCGTCTTCGCCATCGCCCACCGCCTCTCGACCATCCGCCGCGCCGACCAGATCCTGGTCCTCGACCACGGCCGCATCGTCGAACGCGGCCGGCACGACGACCTCCTCGCCCTGGGCGGAATCTACCGCCACCTCTACGAAATGCAGTTCGAGAAGCAGGACACCCCGTGAGCGCGCCAACCCCCACCCGTCCCTCCCCGGCGGACGAAACCGAACTGCTCTCCGCCCTCTGCACCATCCGGGACCCCGCCCAACTGCGCCGCGTGATGGGCGAACTCCTGACCCCGTCCGAGTACGCCGCCCTGCTCCGCCGCTGGACCATCCTGAAGATGCTCTCCGACGGCCACACCCAGCGCGAAACCGCCCGGGCCATCGGCGGCAGCCTCTGCAACGTCACCCGCGGCGCCCGCGTCCTCCGCACCGGCACCGCCGCCACGCTCACGCTCCTCCGCCCCCCTCCGTCGTTTCCATTCCGCCCACCTCCAATTTGACAATCCCACCTTCCGCCAGTATAGTCCCGCGCATCAAAAGAAGCGCCGGGGAACCGATCCCGGCACATTTCGCAAGAAAGGATTCCGACCCATGAAGAAAACCACCGTTTGGATGTTGTCCAGCCTGCTGCTGCTCGCGGCCCTCAGCGCCTGCAATGACGAGGCCGCCAGCTCCGCCACCGCCACCCCCGAAGCCCCCGCCGCCGCCGAAGCGCCGGCCGCCGCGACCGCTCCGGCCGCCGATGACGCCGCAACCCCCGCCGCCCCCGCCGCGCCTGCCGCCGACCCCGCCACCGTCATCGCCACCGTCAACGGAACCTCCATCACCGAAGGCGACATCCAGGCCGTCCTCGACCGCTTCATCGCCCAGATGGGCGGCCGCATCCCGCCCGGGCAGTTCGAAGCCGCCCTCCCGCAGATCCGCGAAAACATTCTCAACGAGCTCATCATGCGCCAGATCATGCGCGATGCCGTCGCCGACGCCGGCATCGAGCTCACCGACGAGGACTACCAGGCCGATCTCGCCGAGATGGCCGAAGCCCTTCCCGATGGCGTGACAGTCGAGGAATACCTCGAAGCCAACGGCGCCACCGAAGACGAACTCCGCGAGCAGATGAAGATGCGCCGCCTGATCCTCCGCCAGGTCGAGTCCGCCGGGAAGCCCGGCGAGGAAGAAGTCCGCGCCTTCTACGACGAGAACCGCGAAGGCTTCGCCCAGCCCGAATCCGTCACCGCCAGCCACATCCTCATCGCCTTCGAGCCCACCGACGACGACGCGGCCAAGGCCGCCAAGCGCGAGCGCCTCGCCGGCATCCGCCAGCAGATCCTCGACGGCGCCGACTTCGCCGAAATGGCCGCCGCCAACTCCGACTGCCCCAGCAAGAACAACGGCGGCGACCTCGGCCAGTTCGGCCGCGGCCAGATGGTCCCGCCCTTCGAGGACGCCGCGTTCTCGCAGGAACCCGGCCAGGTCGGCGACATCGTCGAAACCTCCTTCGGCTACCACATCATCAAGGTTACCGACCACCAGGAAGGCAAGACCCCCGACTTCGACGAAGTCAAGGACCGCATCGCCGAAATCCTCGAAGCCCAGCAGCAGCGCATGGTCGTGGCCGGCTACCTCGAAAAGCTCCAGGGCGAAGCCCAGATCGAGCGCTTCGGCGAGTTTGCCGCCCCCGAGGCCGCGGAAGAAGAACCGGCCCTCCCCATCGAAGCTCCCGCCGAAGAACCCGCCGCTCCCGCCGAAGAGCCTGCCGCCCCCGCCGAAGAGCCCGCCGCCCCGGCCGTTGCCGAAGAAACCATCGCCGTAGTCCCCGAGGCCGCGGGCGATGCCGTGGCTGCCGCCGGCGAAAAGGTCGCCGAAGTCGCCGAAGCCGCCGCCGACACGGCCTCCGAAGCCGCCGCCGAAGTGGCCGAAGCCGCCAGCGAGGTTGCTTCTGGTGCGACCGAGGCCGCCTCCGCCGCCGCGGCCAACGTCGCCGAAGCTGTCGCCGACGCCACCGAAGCCACCACGGAAGCCGCCGCCGAGGCCACCGAAGCCGCCAGCGAAGCCATCGCCGAAGGCACCGAAGAGGCCGCCTCCCTCGCCGCCAAGGCCTCCAAGGCCGCCAGCGAGGCCGGCGAAGCCGCCGCGGAACTCGCCGCCGAGGCCGCGGGCAAGGCCGTCGAGACGATTTCCCAGGCCGCGGATGCCACCCAGGAAGCGGCCGGCGAGGCCCTCGAAAAGGCCGCCAAAGCCCTTTCCGATGCGTCCGACGCCGCGCTTTCCGCCGCCGATGATGCGGCTGACGCCGCCAAGACCGCCCTCCAGGAAGCCGCCGAAACCGCCACCGAGCCCGCCGCCGAATAGGCCATTCCCCTCGCACGCGCCCGGCGTTCCCGCGCCGGGCGTTTTTTTTCACCGGGGCGCCCCATCGCGCGTTTTCGGTTTGCCCCTTCCGCCCGTTGGGGATAAAGTGCGGGGCGTGAAAGCGTTCCGTTCCATCCCGGGTGGCATTCCATGAAGCTCTTTTCCCGTTCCGTCTGGCTGATTGTCGTCCTGCTCGCGCTCGCCCTCGCGGGGCGAATGGCCCTCGGCGGCGCGCCGGTGCTCGGCGTGGCGTTCGCGGCGGCCGCGCTCTTCGCGGCGTGGGTGTACAACTCGCGCCGCACGCACGCGGCCCGCTACCTGCTGCCCGGGCTGGCGACCTTCGCGGTGTTCGTGCTGATGCCGCTGCTCTACACGGTGTACATCGCCTTCACCAACTTCTCCGGCACCCACCTGCTCGACCGCGGCCGCGTGCGCGCCTGGTTCGCCCAGGACACCTACGAGGCCGACGGCACCTACCTCCCCTTCCGCCTCCACGCCGCCGACGAGGGCCGCTGGCAGCTGGTGGTCCCCCTCGACCGCGCCGAGTTCGGCCGCAACCGCCTCGTCTCGCCCCCCTTCACCGAGGACGAGGCCGCGTCCGGCACGCCCATCCCCCTCGGCCTGAACACGACTCCCCCTTCCGGCGAGCGCGCCGGCATCCGCGACATCGTGGCGGCGCAGCCCTGGCTCGCCAAGGCCCGCTTCGCGGCGCCGGGCGAACCGGTACCGCTCGTCCCCGTGTCGCTCCGAGCTCTCGCCCCGCGCCTCCCGCGCTGGAGCGAGCGCCCCGACGGCACCCTCTCCAACGCCCTCACCGGACAGCTCCTGGTCCCCGACGACGCCCTCGGCAACTACGTCGACGCCACCACCCGCGAACCCGTCGGCCCCGGCTGGCGCGTGTGGGTCGGCGGCGAAAACTTCCGCTCGCTCTTCGCCGACCCGGCGCTCCGGGCCCCCTTCCTGCGGATTTTCGGGTGGAACGTGGCGTTCGCGTTCCTGTCGGTGGCGATCACCTTCGCGGTGGGCGTCCTGCTCGCGTGCCTGCTCCAGTGGAAGGCCCTGCGCGGGCGCGCGATCTACCGCACCCTCCTCATCCTCCCCTACGCCATCCCGGCCTTCATCCCCATCCTGGTGTTCCGCGGCCTGTTCAACGAAAACTTCGGCGAAATCAACGCACTGCTGTCGGCCTTCGGCCTCTCGCCGCACTGGTTCACCGACCCGTGGATGGCGCGGCTGATGATCCTCATCGTCAACACCTGGCTCGGCTACCCCTACATGCTGATCATCTCCTCCGGCATGCTCCAGGCCGTCCCCGACGACCTCTACGAAGCGACCGCCATCGACGGCGCCGGCCCCTGGACCAACTTCTACCGCATCACCCTCCCGCAGATCTTCCCGCCGCTCTTCCCGCTGCTGATCGCGAGCTTCGCCTTCAACTTCAACAACTTCTCCCTCATCTACCTGCTCACCGGCGGCAAACCCGACATCCCGGGCTCCGCCACCGTCGCCGGCTCCACCGACCTCCTCGTCAGCTACACCTTCCGCATGGCCTTCAAGGACAGCGCCGCGCGCTTCGGCTTCGCGAGCGCCGTCGCGACGCTGCTGTTCATCGTCGTGGCGCTCCTCGCCTGGCAGCAGCTCCGCTTCAGCGCCAAGACCAAGGCCCCCGCGAAAGGCTGACCGCCATGAACGCCAAGGAAATTCCCCTGCGCGACTTCTTCGCCCCCGGCGTCAAATACGTCTCCCCGTCCTTCCAGCGCCCCTACTCCTGGAAGCGCGAGCGCACCGCCGGCTACATCGCCGCGCTCTTCCGCGACCCGCCCGCCGGCTGCTTCCTCGGGGCCGCCGTCGCGATGGACCTCGCCCCCGCGCCCGACGGCTGCGCCAAGCGGCTGCTCATCGACGGCACCCACCGCATCATGACCCTCCACGCCATCCTGCTGGCCCTGCGCGACGAAGCCGCCGCCGGCGCCGACCCCGCCCTGGCCGGCGAAATCACCTCCACCCACTTCCTCAACACCCGCCCCGACGGCCACGACGCCCTCAAACTCATCGTCCCCCGCAAGGACCGCGCCCTCTACGAAGCCCTCGTCCGCGGCGGCCCCCACCCCGCCCGCGGCGACCTCCTGCGGGCGCGCGACTTCGCGCGCGACGCCTTCCGCGGGGCCACCGCCGAACGCCTCCGCGCGGCGGCCGCCGCCCTGGCCGACCGCTTCACCTTCGTCGCCCTCCTCCTCGACCGCGACGAAGACCCCTATCCCCTCTTCAAACTCTTCAACGCCCCCGGCGAAGAATTCACCCGCACCGGCCTCAAGGAATACACCGCCTTCGCGGCCGACCCCGAACTCATGGCCCTGGTCGCCGGCGGCGAATCCCGCGAAGTCGAATTCAAGGAACGCACCCTCAAGCCCCCCCAGAAGCCCGGCGGCGGCGCCAAGGAATGCCTCCCCGAAGGCGCCTTCGGCATCTTCCGCTCCGTCGCCGGCTTCATGAACTCCCCCACCGGCGGCACCCTGCTCGTCGGCGTGCGCGACGACGGCACCGTCCGCGGCATCGAAGACGAATACCCGCAGGTCGACCGCGGCAAATCCAACTGGGACGGCTACGCCCTCTACCTCAACAACCGCCTCCGCTCGCGCCTTTCCACCAAGAACCCGATCCTCTTCTACACCATCCAGCGCCGCCGCGCCAAAGGCCACGACGTCTGCATGGTCAAAGTCCGTCCCGGCGAAGAACCCGTCTACATCGACAAACGCTTCTACGTCCGCGTCGGCAACCAAACCGTCGAAATGCTCGGCCCCGACCTCGTCAACTACGTCTCCAAGCGCTGGCCCCCCGCGCACCCCTGACGGGCCCACGCAATGCACAATTCACAATGCACAATGCACAATTCCTGAAATCCTGAAATTTCAAATTTCAAATTCCCCATGCCCCCTCCCCCCTCTTCGCCAGCCTTCATCCCCTCAGCATCCCTGTCTGGCCGTGGCCGCCCCGTCGGCCACATCCCTCCCACTCCCTCCGCCCTCCCCCTTCTCCTCCTCCCCTTTGTTTCCCCCGCCCGTGGCCGCCCCGTCGGCCACCCGCAAACTTTTCACTTTTCACTTTTCCCTCCCCATGAGCCTCCTCCGCCACTGGTACGCCCATTCCGGCGCCTTCCACGCCCTCCTCTCCCCCCTCCTCCGCCTCCGCGAGTCCCTCCTCCTCGGCCACTGCCTCCCGCCCCGCGTCCGCATCTCCCGCGACTTCCGCCGCACCTTCGGCCACCCCCTCCCTTGGGCCGCCCCGCGCACCCTCAACGAAAAACTCAACTGCATGAAGCACCTCGTGCGCCTCCCCCTCCAGCGCACCTGCGCCGACAAACACGCCGTCCGCGCCTACGTCGCCGAAAAAATCGGCCCCGAGCACCTCATCCCGCTCCTCGCCACCTTCACCCGCGCCCGCGACGTCACCCCCGCGGCCATCCCCTCCCCCTCCTTCATCCTCAAAGTCAACCACGGCTCCGGCCAGAACATCGTCGTCCGCGACGCCGCCACCACCGACTTCGTCCCCATCCGCCTCCAGCTCTCCGACTGGATGCACACCTCCCACTACCTCCTCTCCTGCGAACAACCCTACCGCGGCATCCGCCCCCTCATCCTGGCCGAACGACTCCTCCTGGCCCCCGACGGCACCCTCCCGCTCGACTACAAACTCCACTGCTTCGCGGGCCGCCCCGAATTCATCCAGGTGGACATCGCGCGCGAGACCGACCACCACCGCAACTTCTACACCCCCGACTGGCGCCCCCTCCCCTTCCTCTGGTGCGAATGGGACGGCGACCGCCCCCTCTGGCCCCACGCCCCCGACGTCCCCCCTCCGCCCCCCGCCCTCCTCCAGCAAATGCTCACCCTCGCCCAAACCCTCGCCGCCCCCTTCCCCTACGTCCGCGTCGACCTCTACCTCCACGCAAACAAAATCTACTTCGGCGAACTCACCTTCTACCACGGCTCCGGCCTCGAACGCTTCTCCCCCCCCGCCACCGACCTCCTCCTCGGCCAAAAAATCCCCTGGCCCTGACCCCCCGCCCCCCCTGTTCCCGCCCTCCCCCG
>JAFYAC010000158.1 GCA_017540905.1 Kiritimatiellia bacterium
GAGGAGGGGTGGGGAGCTTCTGGGGGAGGAGGAGTTGCTTGGAGGGGGGGGAGAAGTGCCTTGATGGGGACGGGAGGCGGGGCAGCGGGAGCTGTTTATGAAATTGTGGCCGGACCCGGGAGACGGATTTGGGAGGTGCGGCTTTCAGCCGCGCCATGGACTTGGACATGTGGCGCGGCTGAAAGCCGCACCTCCCAAAACGCGGATACACCATTTTCTTCAACCGCCGGTTTGTTGTGCTGGCCATGGATAATCGCGCTGCCGGCGTGAGGGGAGGGCGTGTCCATGCGCGCCGCGGCGGCCGGGGACGGCCGCCCTCCCGGGGATTGCCATGGGGCTGCGGGGTGGAAACCTTTGCATGGCGCGGCCGACCGGCGGGGGGCGACCTCCGGGCGGCCCGCCATGGGGCGTCCTTCCGCACGGCGGGCTTCCCGGGGGAGGAAAGCGCTGGACGTGCGGGGGGGCATCCGTTATATATGCGCGCCTGTTGCGCCGGGGTCCGTTCCGGACGGGCCGCGGCCGGAAAGGAACCACAGGATGAAGATTGGATTGGCATCGGACCACGGCGGCTTCGAGATGAAGCAGCGGCTCAAGGAACTGCTTTCGGGGCGCCCGGGAGTGGAAGCGACGGACTACGGCACGTACAGCCGGGAGTCGGTCGACTACCCGGACTACGCGGTCGAAGTGGCGCGCCGCGTGGCGGACGGCCAGCTGGAGCAGGGGGTGCTGGTCTGCACCACGGGCGTGGGCATGAGCATGGTCGCCAACAAGTTCCCGAACGTGCGCGCGGCCCTGGTGTTCAACGCGAAGATGGCCCGCATGGCGCGGGAACACAACAACGCGAACGTCCTCGTGCTGGGGCAGGACATCGTGCCGATGGAGGACCTGGAAGGCATCCTGGAACAGTGGTTCTCCGCGGTGTTCGAGCCGGGCAGCCGCCACGACCGGCGGGTGCAGAAGATCGACGCGTGCGCGGCCCGTGTCACGGAGCCGGTGTCGGTGCGGGAGAAGGATTTCGAAATCTACGCGGCGCTGAAAAACGAGGCGCGGCGGCAGAAGGAGAACATCGAGCTGATCGCGTCGGAGAACTACGTGTCGCGCGCGGTCCGCGAGGCGCAGGGTTCGCTGATGACCAACAAGTACGCGGAAGGCCTGCCCGGCAAGCGCTACTACAACGGGTGCGAATGGGTGGACGAGGCGGAACGGCTCGCCATCGAGCGCGCGAAGGCGCTCTTCGGCGCGGAGCACGCGAACGTGCAGCCGCACAGCGGCAGCGGGGCGAACATGGCGGTGTACTTCTCGGTGCTGCAGCCGGGGGACACGATCCTGTCGATGAGCCTCGACCACGGTGGGCACCTCTCGCACGGCCACAAGCTCAACTTCTCGGGCCGCTTCTTCCACGTGGTGCCCTACGGGGTGAACGCGGAGACGGAGCGGATCGACTACGACGAGGTGGAGCGGCTGGCGAAGGAGCACAAGCCGCGGATGATCGTGGCGGGCGCGAGCGCGTACTCGCGGATCATCGACTTCAAGCGGTTCCGCGCGATCGCCGACGCGGTGGGGGCCTACCTGACCGTGGACATGGCGCACATCGCGGGACTGGTGGCGGCGGGGTTCCATCCGAGCCCGGTGCCGTACGCCGACTTCGTGACCACCACGACCCACAAGACCCTGCGCGGTCCGCGCGGCGGGCTGGTGCTCTGCAAGGAGGCCTACGCGAAGGAACTCGACAAGACGGTGTTCCCGGGCCTGCAGGGCGGTCCGCTGATGCACGTGATCGCGGCGAAGGCGGTATGCTTCCAGGAGGCGCTCCAGCCAGCGTTCAAGGAGTACGCGCGGCAGATCGTCGCCAACGCCCAGACGCTCGCCGCGGAGCTGGAAACCGCCGGGCTGCGCATCGTCTCCGGCGGCACCGACAACCACCTCATGCTGGCCGACCTGACCCCGCTCGGCGCCACTGGCAAGGACGTCGCGACCGCGCTCGACAAGGCGCTCATCACGGTCAACAAGAACGCGATCCCGTTCGACAAGCTCAAACCCTTCATCGCCTCCGGCATCCGTATCGGCACCCCGGCCGTCACGACGCGCGGCATGAAGGAGCCCGAGATGAAGCAGATCGCCAAGTGGATCGGCGAAATCGCCCTCCACCCCGACAACGAGAAGGCCATCGAGCGCATCCGCGGCGAAGTCATCGCCCTGACCTCCCGGTTTCCCGTTCCCTGACGGCGGGGTAGGGGGGGATGGTGGGGAGAAGGCCGGTGCGGCCCCTGCAGGGGGGCGCATCTCCGCTTTGTGCAGGGGGCCCTGAGGGAGGGAGGGGCGGTCAGGATTTGCTGGAAACGGATCGGGAGGCGGATTTGAGCTTGGACAGTTCGATCGACAGGCCGACCAGCCGTTCGCACAGGTCCTTGAACTTCCGGTAAGCCTCCACTTCCGCCTTCACCCGGGGAAGGTCTTCGGGGCGGATGTAGTCGGTGTGGCCTTTCTTCCGGAAGGTGTAGCTCAGCTGGGTGTAGGGGCGGTGGCCCTGGCCGCTCGGGCGCATCTGCACCGACAGGTGCCCCGGACGCATGTCCCCGATCGCCGCGAGGGCCGCTTTCGTGCGGGCGATGCGCGTTTCCAGCGCCCGGACGGACGGGTTGGTTGATTCA
>JAFYAC010000159.1 GCA_017540905.1 Kiritimatiellia bacterium
GCGCGCGGCGGGGAGGGTCTCGGCGGTGCCGCCGGGGGTGGCTTTGGCGAGAAGGGCGGCGATCTTCATTTCCTCGTGCATGTCGAGGTTGTTGTTGGAGGAGGCGCCGTCGGTGCCCAGGCCGAGCTTCATGCCCGCCGCGAGCATGGCCGCGATGGGCGGGATGCCGCTGCCGAGCTTGAGGTTGGAGCAGGGGTTCAGGATGGCGGTGGCGCCGGCGTCCGCCATGCGCGCCATCTCGGGGCCGGTGAGGTGGACGCAGTGGGCGGCGACGAGATTGGGGCCGAGGGCACCCCAGCGGTCGAGGAGTTCGGCGGGGGTGCAGCCGTGGGTACGGAGGCAGTCATCGACTTCGCGGCGGGTCTCGGAGAGGTGGGTGTGCAGGATGTAGCCTTCGGCGCGGGCCACCTCGGCGCAGCGGCGGAAGACGTTTTCGCCCACGGTGTAGATGGCGTGGGGCATGACGGCCAGGCGTACGCGGTCGGTCTCGAAGCGGTGTTCGGCGAGGAAGCGGAAGTGTTCTTCGATGCGCTCAGGCGGCTCGAGGTTTTCGGCGATGGTGACGCCGATGGTGGTGCGGATGCCCATTTCTTCGACGACGCGCATGGTGATCTCGCGCTGCCAGTACATGTCGGAGAAGAAGACGGTGCCGGACTTGATCATTTCGAGGACGGCGAGGCGGGTCCCGATCTCGATGTCGCCGGGCCCCAGGCGCGCCTCGAAGGGCCAGATGCATTCCTGCAGCCACTTGTCGAGGGGCATGCCGTCGGCGTAGCCGCGCAGGAGGGTCATGGCGGCGTGGCAGTGGCCGTTGTAGAAGGCGGGGACGAGGGCGAGGCCGCGGCAGTCGACGGTTTCGGCGTCTTCGCGGTCCTGCGGGGTGAGGTCGCCCGTGGTGTTGGCGAATTTGCCGTCCGCAACGAGCACGTCGCGCGGGCTGCCGTCCAGCCAGGCGGATTCGAGGATGAGTTTTTCCATGGCCGATTGCCCTCCGGGATGCGGCCTCCGGCGCACCGCGCGCCCGGGCCCGATCCGGGCCCCACTCTACAGGAAACGGGGCGCGGGGGGGAAGCGGGAAAATGGGGGGCAGGGCGAGAAAATCGACTGCAATCGATTGCACTCGAATGCAGTCGATTGCGGAAAGGCACGGTCGGGGAGGGCGGCAGGACCGCGAGCGGGTTGCGAAAAACAGCTGTTATTTCGCGTTGCCCCCGATGGAGGCGATGACGGCACCCATTTCGTGGCAGCGGCGGTGGAGGGTGGCGTTGTCGGGGCGGGCGGCTTGCGGGGGCCAGAGGGTGAGGAAGAGCATGCGTCCGGCGGCGCAGAGGGTTTCCTTGGCGCGGGTGGGGTGCCAGCGGTCGGGGAAGCCTTCGGGGGACAGGACGATGAACGCGCCGCCGGCGCGGTAGATGGCGTTGCCGCAGGCTTTTTCGCAAGGGCTCAGGAAGGTTCCCACGCCCGCGCCGCCTGGACCGGTGCGGGCGGCGCGGGACAGGGCTTCGCGCCACTCGGGGCCGTCGGTGGTCCAGGAGCGGGAGCACCGGAAGGGTTCGAGGACGGGGAGGTCGAGAAGGGCCGGGTTGCCGTAGGAAAACCAGTGGCGTCCGGCGAAGGCGAGGGTTCCGGGGCGGGTGAAGAATTGGCGGTTTTCGCGGCGGAGCCATGCGCGTTTGGGGTTCTCGCGGATGTAGCGGGTGAAGGCGGCGAGTTGGCCGCGCTTCATGACGATCCAGTCGTGCCAGTTTTTCTCGAACACGGGCGGCACGGGGGCCGCCCGGCCAGACACGGATACCGGCGCAGCATCGGCGTTTGGCGGGGCGGCCACCGTGCCGCCCCCGCTCCCGACCACCTCCCACAACGCCTTTGCAAGCGCCTTTTCCAACTGGAAGACGTAGGTGCCCAGCGGGAGCCGGTCCGGTGTCTCCTCGATTTTCAGCAGGAGGTGCAGGTGGTCGGGCATGACAATGAAGTGTTCGATGGGGGCAATGCCCCGCCACTTCCCCGCAAAGCCGCGGATGGTCCGGGCGAATGCCCGCGTGATTCCGTTGGCGCGCAACCAGCATTCGCGCCCCCGGTCGTCGCGCGGCGGCGGGGCGCCGGACGGGGCGAGGGTGGAGAAATCGGGCACGCCGGGACGCTTCTTGAGCGTCACCATGTAGTAGAGCGGGCGCGTGTAGTCGAAGCCGTCGAGGCGGCAACTCATGGGGCGCGCGCCCTTCGCCGGGGGCGGTACGTCAGCTCAGGCGGATGGGCATGAGGACGTAGACGAAGCTGACGGTGGAGCGGATGACGCCGGGGGAGGTGTCGTCGATGAGGTCGAGGTAGACTTCGTCGGTCGTCAGGTTCTTCAAGGGGTCCATCAGGAAGGCCGGGTTGAAGGAGATGGTGACGTCCTTGCCGGAGTACTTGACGGCCATGCGCTCGCGGGCTTCGCCGATGTCGGGGGCCGTGGCGAGGATTTCGAGCTGGTCGGCGCCGAAGGTGAGCTTGACGCCGCTCACCGCGTCGCTGACGAGCTGGGAGGTGCGCCGGATCGCCGTCAGGAAGCTGTCGCGGTCGAGGGTGACGCGCTCGCCGCTGGCCTGGGGGACGACCTGGCGGAAGTTGGGATAGACGCCTTCGACGAGTTTGCTGGTGACGAGGATGCTGCCGTATTCGAAGGCCGCCAGCTTGGGCGTGGCGGAGATGCGGATTTCGCCTTCGCTGCCCAGAGTGCGGAGGAGTTCGTCGACGGTCTTGAGCGGGACGATGAGGTCGGCTTCGTCGCTCTCGGGGATGGCGAGTTCCTGCTCGACGAGGGCCAGCCGGCGGCTGTCGGTGGCGACGGCGCTCAACCGCCCGCCCTTGAAGCTCAGCAGGACGCCGTTGAGCAGCGTGCGGTTGGCGTCGGTGCTGGCGGCGTAGCTGGTCAGGCGGAGCATGTTCTTGAAGACGCCCTGGTCGAGGGTGAAGGTCTTGGCGCCGTCGAGGGCGACCTGCGCGGGGTAGTCCTCGGCCCCGAGGCCGTTGATCTTGAAGTCGCTGCTGCCGGAGTGGATGGATGCGACGTTCTCGGGGCTGATGTCGAGTTCGGCGGTGTCGACGGGCAGTTCGCGCACGACGCCGAAGATGCGCTTGGGCGGAAGGGTGGTGGTGCCGGGTTCGGCGACTTCGGCCTCGATGGCGGTCTTGACGGTGAGGCTGGTGTCGGTGCCGGTCAGTTCGAGGCGGCCGTCCGCCGCGCGGAAGAGTACGTTGGACAGCACGGGCAGGGGGTTGCGGGTGTTGATCACCGACTGGACCTGCTGCAGGGCCGTGATGAAGGCGTCCTTGTTGACTTTGATTTTCATGTGCCGTCTCCGGTTGGGATAGTGTTGGTTTTCAAAAAGAGTTTTTTGATTTCTCTTATTCTTATGTCCTGTTCACGCTGTGCATATCATCACAACGCCTTGTTTTCAAGGGGCTTTTGCGGTCCCGCGGCTGTTCGCAACAGGCCCCCTCCCCCCTGTGCGGAATGTGCGCAACCCGGCGTTGTCCACAGGGCGGGGAGGTTTTCGACAGGTTGTGCACCGCCGGTGCACGCGGTTGTCGACAGGGCTGCCGGGCGCGCGCGCATCAGTTGGGGGCCGCGACGGTGCCGAGGCGCTGCTCGAGGGAGAGGATGGTCTGGCGCAGGGCGGCGTCGGTCTTCATCTTCTGGCCGATGAGGCGGTGGGCGTGCAGGACGGTGGCGTGGTTGCGGCCGAAGGCGTTGCCGATGGCCGGCAGCGACTGGCCCGTCATCTCGCGGCAGAGGTACATCGCGACCTGGCGCGGGAAGGCGATGTTCTGCGGCCGCTGCTTGCTCGTCATGTCGCCGAGGCGGATGTCGTAGTGCTCGGCGACGAGGCGCTGGATGCCCTCGATGGTGAGCGCCGTCTGGTTCTCCTGCTCCAGCGTGTCGCGCAGGAGGTACTCGAGGGTTTCCTGCGTGAGTGCCTTCTTGGTGAGCGAGAGGTACGAGGTCACGCGCAGCAGCGACCCCTCCAGCTTGCGGATGTTCGAGCGGATGTGCTCGGCGATGAAGAAGAGCGCGTCGTCCGGCACCTGCAAGTCCATCTGCTCGCGCTTGCGGCGGAGGATCGCCACGCGCGTTTCGAGGTTGGCCATCTCCATCTCGGTGACGAGGCCCCACTCGAAGCGCGAGACGAGGCGCTTCTGGAGATTCGCGATTTCGCTCACCGGCCGGTCGCTCGTCAGGACGATCTGCTTCTGGTTCTCGTAGAGGGTGTTGAAGGTGTGGAAGAACTCCTCCTGGATGCCCTCCTTGCCGGCGAGGAAATGGATGTCGTCGATCAGCAGCATGTCGATCCCGCGGTACTTCTTGCGGAAGTCCGCGATGGCGTGCTGCTGGATGGCCTGGATGTACTCGTTGGTGAACTTCTCGCTGGAGATGTAGCAGACGGTCCCCTTCTTCCCCTTGAGCACCGCGTCGCCCATCGCCTGGATGAGGTGCGTCTTGCCGAGGCCCGTCCCGCCGTGGATGAAGAGCGGATTGTACGCCCTGCCCGGCGCCTCCACCACCGCCAGCGCCGCCGCGTGCGCGAACGTGTTCGACGGCCCCACCACGAAATTCTCGAACGTGTTCTTCGGGTTCAGCGGACTCCCCACGTTGCAGCTGCGGACCGCGGCCTTGCGCGAAGAAGACTTCGCCGGCGCGGCCGGCGGCACCCCGCCCTGGAGCCGCTCCTCCGGCATCTCCCGCAGCTGGCGCGAGGCGTCGACCGCGAAGTGGATCGCCGGATTCTCGCACCCCGCCGCCGAGAGCGCCTTGCGGATGTGGGGCATGAAATTCTCCACCAGCCAATCCTGGTAGAAATCATTGGGCACGGTGAGCGTCAGCTGGCTGTCCCCGAGGTCGTCCCCGGCGGCGTCGATGACGCCGATCCAGCGCTCGTATATGTCCGGCGACAGCACTTCCGCGAGGAACTCCCGCGCCTTCTTCCAGTATTCAATTGCCTGTTTCTCTTGCACGACACAAACCCTGTTACCCGGCGGGCGACGCACGCAACTATCGCACGAAACCCCGCGCGGCACAAACCAAATGGTGACCGGACGCCGATGACTCCCGGCGCCCGCCGTTCCATCGCCCCGGAAAAGTTATCAACAGGTTGTTCACACTGCCCATCCTTTCCTTGGCTCCGAAAACGGCCCCGACGATAACGGCCGACCGCCCCCTTGGCAAGCCAAGCGGCCCGTCCTCCGGCAAAAAAGTGTTTTCAACAACATGTAGGTGGATATCCGTTTTGGAGACACTGCATCTTGTATGCACGTTTTTTTTCTCTCAAACCGCTTGACAGCCTTCCAATCGCTTCAAGTGGTTGATAACACCCGCCGATAGAACCCCCGCCCCCCGGAAAACCGCACCTTTTCCGGGAAGTAATTCACACGCCCGCGCGCCAAACGTCCCAACTCCTTCCACCGTCCCGCAATCCGCCCACGGACCCGCCAGGTCCCCGGATCCGAAAATTTTTTCCAATCATTGGAAAACTTGCGAAAAATTTTTCCAATCATTGGAAAAAACGGGTCAATTTTTCCAATCATTGGAAAAAAAGTTTCCAATCATTGGAAAACTTTTTGGGGAGCGGGTTGGCGACGGGGCAGGACTCGTTTACGGAGGACCGGGCGCATGGTGTGTTCCTGTCGCGTTCCTGTCAGTTGTTCCAGTCGAATCCCCTGCACAAGGCAGGGATTGACGGAGAGGCGCGGGATGGGGGAGAATGCTTGCCGATTGGAGAAGCATCGGCATGGAGAACGAGGAGAAGTCTTTTGGAGATTTGCCGACGTTGGGACGGATCGAGGAATCCCGGCGCGAAGAAGGGGTGTCGGATGGCGAAGGGGGGGGGGATCCGGCGGAATCCATCGGGGATCTCGAAACGCTCAAGCCCGAGGGAATCGTGGACGGCGGGCGAACGGCCGGGACGCGGCGCTGGAAGGCCGGGGAAACGATTCTGGGCCGGTACGTGGTGGAGCGGGAACTGGGAGAGGGAGGGATGGGGGTGGTGTACGAGTGCCTGGATACGGTGGGCGGTGTGAAAGTGGCCGTGAAGTCGCTGCCGCCGGAGGTGGGGCGGAACCGGGACGAAATGGAGGAAGTCCGCGAAAATTTCCGCTTGGTATACAAGCTGAGCCATCCGAACATCGCGGGGGTCCGGGTACTGGAAAAGGACGGGCGGGGAGAATACCACCTGGTCATGGAACTGGCGGAGGGGGAGAGCCTCCGCCGCTGGAGCCGGCAAAAACGGAAGGGAGCGGGTGTCCCGCTGGAGGACGCGGTTCCGGTCTTGCGGCAGGTGGCATCGGCGCTGGACTACGCACACTCGGAAAAGGTCGTGCACCGTGACGTGAAGCCCGGGAACGTGATGGTCGATGCGAAGGGGCGGGTGAAGGTGCTGGACTTCGGTCTGGCGGCGCAAATCCGCACGAGCATGAGCCGTGTGAGCCGCGAAGCGGGCCGGACGAGCGGCACCCGCCCCTACATGGCTCCCGAACAGTGGGAGGGTCAGCCACAGGATGCCCGCACGGACCAGTACGCCCTCGGCGTCACCGCCTACGAGCTTCTGGCGGGGTGCCTGCCTTTCGAGGGTGCCGATGCGGAAGTGCTCCACAGAGCGGTCCTCGCTGGCCGCGTGCGGAACATCGAAGGCGTGGGCGCCGCCCCGATGGCGGCCCTGCGGAGGGCGCTGGCAAAAGTCCCGAAGGAACGGTTTGCCACCTGCGGGGAGTTCGTGGATTCTCTGGCGGGCGAGAACGCGGCGAAGCCCCGGACAACGGAATCCCGGAAGGAGAATGGGGGGGATGCAGCCGGCGGGGACGTGTTTTTGAGAAAGGTCCGGCTTGGGAAGGAACTGGAATCGGCGGGAAAGGACAATGCAACTTCGGCGGAACAGGATGCCCGGGCCAAGATTGTGGAACTTTTCGAGGCTGGCTCGGAAGCGTTGAGGGCGGGACAGAAT
This sequence comes from Kiritimatiellia bacterium, assembly GCA_017540905.1. Lineage (GTDB taxonomy): Bacteria > Verrucomicrobiota > Kiritimatiellia > CAIQIC01 > Lenti-01 > CACXEY01. Next base: position 6,978 of record JAFYAC010000159.1, read on the forward strand.
CATGTGGCCGGAGGACTGTTCGCACGGGCGGAAGAAGGCTTGGCAACATGGCGGAAAAGTCGTGAAACGCGGATTGAAAAAGAAAGAAAAGAAGAAGAAAAGAATTGAATTGCTGAAAATATTGGAGCAACGCCGCCGAACCGAGGAAGAGAAACAGGAGAGACTGCGCCAGAAAAAAAAGCAACGCAGGAAGAAAAAGGCCGAAGCCAAACAGCAAAGGGCAAAAGCGGAGGCAGAACGGCGCAGGCAGGAGGAAGCAGACCGGGTGCGAATGCAGTGGGAAGAAAATGAACGGGACAGACAAAAGGCAGAAATACAGAAATTGCTTCAACGCTGGATGGAGCTGGATCAACAGTTGCGCCAAGCCGGGACAGGCGATCTCCCGCAGGACGAACGGGATGGGCTTGCAGCCATCCGGGCAGTGTTCGACGAAGGGGACAAGGCCTGTTTCGAAGGACAGGACAAAGAAGCAGGACGGCTGTTCGCTCGGGTGGAAGAAGAGTTTTCAAATTGGAAGAAATTGCGTGAAATACGAATTGAAAAAGAAAGAAGGGATTCGGAAACAAGAATTGGATTGCTGAAAGCGGCAGGGGAACGGCGCAGGCAGGAGGAAGCAGACCGGGTGCGAATGCAGTGGGAAGAAGATGAACGGGACAGACAAAAGGCAGAAATACAGAAATTGATTCAACGCCGGATGGAGCTGGATTCACAGTTGCGCCAAGCCGGGACAGGCGATCTCCCGCAAGACGAACGGGATGGGCTTGCAGCCATCCGGGCAGTGTTCGATGAAGGAGACGCGGCCTATTTCGAAGGACAGGACAAAGAAGCAGAAAGGATGTTCGCACGGGCGGAAGAAGAATTGGCAACATGGCGGATGGTGCGGGATGCACGTCGGGATAGGCAGGAACAAGCTGAAGCCGAACCGGCGGAAGACAAGAGCCCGCCGGGGAAAGATGGTACAGCGCCGGCGTGGCGGAAAAGTGAATTGCCACGGACTTACAATTTCACCGATTTGCCGATAGGGATACTTGCCGTTATCCTGTTCCTTTTTGTTTTTCTAGGGTCGGACTTCTGGCACATACTGGCAAATTTGAGGCAACGCTGGGAGTCCACGAAAGCGGAACGGCTGGTCCGCGCGGAAAAGGAGGCGGAGAAACGACGCTTGAAGGAAGAACAAGCGGAAATCGAGACCATCAATCATCGGCTGCGGGCCCACGACCTCCACCAGCCCGGTGAGCGGAAAACCATTCCCTTGGCCAACGGCGTGACGATGGAAATGGTGTGGTGTCCGCCGGGAGCCTTCATGATGGGGAGCCCGGAAACGGAAGCCGGACACGCTGGGGACGAGAAGCAGCACCGTGTGACGTTGACGAAAGGATTCTGGTTGGCGAAACACGAGGTGACGCAGGAACAATGGAAGAGCGTGATGGGGTCCAATCCGTCGCTGCTCAAGGGGGATGCGTTGCCGGTGGAGAACGTGAGCTGGGAGGACTGCCAGGCTTTCTGCGGCAAGACTGGGTTGCGGCTGCCGACCGAGGCGCAATGGGAGTATGCGTGCCGATCCGGTACGACGGGGCCGTTTTCCGGGACAGGGAAGTTGGAGGAGATGGGATGGTACGCGAAAAACAGCGGCCAGCATCCGCAGCCGGTAGGCAAAAAGCCCCCAAATGCATGGGGACTGTACGATATGCACGGGAATGTGAGGGAATGGTGCGGCGATTGGTACATGGGGGATTACGGGGCGGGGGCGGTGACAAATCCTCCGGGACCAGCCACCGGGAACTACCACGTACTCCGCGGCGGGAGCTATCGGAGTTCTGCGCAGGCCAACTGCAGATCGGCAAATCGTGTCAGAAAGCCGGGTGTCGGAGACTCCGGGTTCCGTCCGCTGTCCCAATGAATCCCGTCTCTTCGACACGGGACCCAGCGGATTGGCGGCGGGTCAGGACTCGTTTTCGGAGGTGACGCGGAGGACTTCTTCGAGGGTCGTGATGCCGGCGAGGACCTTTCGCCAGCCGTCCATGCGCAGGGTGTGCATGCCGTGCGCGACGGCGTATTCCTTGATTTCGCCGGAGGTTTTGCGTTCGACCACCATCTGGCGGATTTCGTCGGTCACGGTCAGGATTTCGTAGATGCCGGTACGGCCGGAGTATCCGGTTCCGTGGCAGGCTTCGCAGCCGACGGGTTCGCAGATGGTGCCGTCTTTGAGGGTCTCGATCGGGAAGCCGATGTTTCGGAGGAAGGGTTTGTCGACCTTCCAGGGCCGTTTGCAGTGGGGGCAGAGGCGGCGGATGAGGCGCTGCGCGGTCAGGGCTTCGACGCTGCTCGCGACGAGGAAGGGTTCGATGCCCATGTCCACGAGGCGGTTGACGGCGCCCGCGGCGTCGTTGGTGTGCAGGGTGCTGAAGACGAGGTGGCCGGTGAGGGCGGCGCGGATGGCGATGTCGGCGGTTTCCTGGTCGCGGATTTCGCCGACCATGATGATGTCCGGGTCCTGGCGCAGGAAGGTGCGGAGGGTGCTCGCGAAGGTGAGGCCGATTTCGCTGCGGACCTGGACTTGGTTGATGCCCGCCATTTCGTATTCGATCGGGTCTTCGACGGTCAGGATGCGTTTGTCGACGGAGTTGATGGTGTGCAGCCAGGCGTAGAGGCTCGTGGATTTGCCGCTGCCGGTCGGGCCGGTCACGAGGAGGATGCCGTGGGGGCGGCGGATGAGGCGGTTGAGGACGGCTTCGTCGTCGGGGAAGAGGCCGAGTTTTTCCATTCCGAACATGCCGCTGGATCGCATGAGGAGGCGGAGGCTGACGCTTTCGCCGTAGACGGTGGGCATGGTGGAGACGCGGACGTCGATTTCTTCGCCCTTGACCTTGAGGCCGATGCGGCCGTCCTGGGGGAGGCGCTTCTCGGCGATGTCCATTCCGGCCATGACCTTGATGCGGCTGATGATCGCGGACTGGAAGCGCTTCATCTGCGGCGGCAGGGGCGTGGGATGGAGGACGCCGTCGATGCGGTAGCGGATGCGCAGGTCGTTCTCCATCGGCTCGATGTGGATGTCGGTGCCGTTGTCGTGGCGGCATTCCCAGATGATCTGGTTGACGAATTTGACGACGCTCGCTTCCTGGTCGAGGTCGTTGAGGTCGCCGAGGGTCGGGACGGCGCCGTCGTCGGCGTCGTCGACGTCGAGCCGGTCGAGGGTGTCGGCGCCGACGCCGTAGAGGGTCTTGACCGCCTTCTCGATGTCCGCCGACGGGGCGAGCGCGAATTTGACGCGCAGGCCCGACGCCAGGCGCAGGGCGTCGGCCAGTCCGGACCGGAAGGGCTCGCTCGTCGCGACGCGCAGGACGCGGCCGGCGTCTTCGAGGGCGACCGGGATGACGGTGTACTGGAAGACGGCCTTGGGCGGGATTTTGGCGAGAACATCTTCGGCGATGGCGGCGTCGCCGAGGCGCATGTAGGGGATTTTCATGGCCTTGGCGAGGGCTTCCAGGAAGACGTCCTCGCGCACGGTTTCGGAGGCGGCGACGGCGGCGGTGAGCAGTCCGTCGTTCTCGCGCAGGCGGATGAGCCACTCCTCGACCTGGGACGGGGTGAAGAGCCCCGTCGCCGCGAGGAGGGTTTTCATTCGGCTGGAAACTGGTGCAGGCACGGGGCGAACCATACCCGTTCCCCCCCGTGCGCGCAATCCCGCTTTTGATGGGCGTGACGGGACGAGGGATGTGAAAGAATAGTTCGAGGGGGGGACGTGCCCAGGAATTCCGGACAAGCCTCCGTTCCGTGCGAAGCACGGCCCCCCTCCGAGAGGGGAGTGCCGCGCAGCGAATGGTGGGCGGACGGGGTGCCCAAGGAGGGCGGAAGGATAGCGCGGCGGGGGGAGTATTGCGCGTCACATGGGCGGTGGGGTTGGATGGGCGGAATACCGTGTGGGGGAGTCGGGATGAACGCCACGGGATGTCGCGAAGGTTCCTGCGCAGGCAACCCGCAGTACTCCCCCCGCCGCCCGTTCATTCGTTCCATGTGCATTTGCCATGGGCTTTTCTTCCACCGGGCGGCACCCCCCTCTCGGAGGGGGGAAAAGAACTCCGCACGATTCAATTGCCACGGACAGGCGACCCTTCCGCCTCGCCCTTTCGCTCGGCGGGCGGATGCGCCGTCAGCGGGGTTCGTAGCGGCGCTTGTGGTCCTTGACGCCGGCGAGGCGGAAGGGGCCGCCGCGGTAGGGCGCGAAGACGTGGTCGCCGCCGTCCTGCGGGACGCCGTAGTTGAAGATGTCCTCGTACTGGCGGTACGTCAGCTCGGTGCGCGTCTCGAGCATCGCGCGGTGGCGGTCGGTGAAGAGGTGTCCGCGGTAGCCCGGCTGCACGACGCCGGAATAGAACTCCGCCACGCAGCCGGACCCGTAGGAGAAGAAGCCGAGGCGGCGGCCGTCCAGCGGCGCGGGGGCGTTGTCGAGCAGCGAGCAGAGGCCTTCGTGGACGCAGGCGCTGTAGGAGTTGCCGGTGCGGCGGTTGTAGACGGTGG
>JAFYAC010000160.1 GCA_017540905.1 Kiritimatiellia bacterium
AGCTCCGCCTCCGCGGCGCCGCGGCGCACGTACTGCCGCCCCCAGCCCGGCTGCGCGAGCGAATCCGACGACGAAACCGCGTACACGTGCCCGCCGACGTGCTCGAACCGCAACGCCAGCTTCCCCTCCTCCGCCGCGGCGAACCCCGTCACGTGCAGGAAATCCGTTTCGTCGAACGGGATCGTCCCTGCGACAAACTCCTCGTAATTGCTTGCCCCGTCCCCGTCGTAGTCCGCCCACGGATCGTACGTCCCGCCCTTCCCGAGCGCATCGAGGAACGCCTGCGCCTCCGCGATGTAGTCCACCGGGATCTCCGCGACCGACCCGTCCGCCGGATTCGTGAATTCCCGCACCTCCGCGCAGTTGAACGTCACCTTGCCGACGCGCACCGGCGAATCCACCTTCAGCGAATTCGGCACGTCCAGCGACCCCTCCGGCGTCCAGAGCACGCAGTCGAGCCACTCCCCGACCTCGCAGGACCTCGCGGTGGGCACCGACGATACGGGGATCGCGAGCACGAAATTCACCCCTTCCGCGTCCGCGTCGGCGACGGCCGCCTCGGCGATGACCGTCCCGTCCGCACGCTGCGCCCGCACGGCGGCCTCCCCGAAATCCCGGAGCACCGTGTTGTACTCGCCGCGGAACGTCCCCTTGACGAGATACGTCCCGTACGGCATCACCGCCGCCTCCGCGGCGGCGGCCGCCGCCAACACCGCCGCCGCAACGGCCCACCGGACAGATTTCATTGCATTCATCATCATCTCCGCACCTCTTTCGGTCCGCACGGCGGTACGCACGCCGCCCCTGCGCCCACTCGGCGCCCAAACCCGCAACATGCAAACATCGTGCTCATGCCCCGATTGTACCCTCCCCTCCCCTCCTCCGCAATCCCAAACCGCCCAGCGGCGCGTTTTTCGCCTTTGGAAGAAAGGATTGGTTCTTCGGGGATTTGTGGTGGAACCACCTCTGGAATCCCACGAATGCAAGGCGCAAGAAGGGCGACAGGCGCCGCCCCCCCTCCGAGAGGGGGGGTGCGCGGCCATGAATGAAATCCGGATGCGTGGCAAAAGACATGCGGCTGGGGCCGCGACGGGGGCCTGTTGCCCTGCGGCAACGCCTTGTCTGTCCCACGCCCCGGCTTTGCGCGCCGCCGCGTTTTGGCTTCCCACCGGCGGGGGACTCGGCTAGGGTGGTCCCCCCATGACTGGGGAAAAGCGGAGAAACATGAAAACGGACGTAGAACACGGCGATTTCGACACGGTCGGCCTTTCCGGCGACGGGCGGAAGCTGGTCATCCTCGACCAGACCCGGCTGCCGGGCCGCGCGGTGTTCCTCGAACTGGACGGCTTGGAGGAGATCCGCCAGGCCATCTACCTGCTCAAGGTGCGCGGCGCGCCGGCCATCGGCGTCGCCGCGGCCATTGGGCTGTACGTGCGGGCGAACCGGATGCTGGAGGAAGGGGCCGCGTCGGAAGATGCCTTCGTGTCGGCCCTGCGCGCGGAGGCCGGCGTCATCGGCAGCGCCAGGCCGACGGCGGTCAATCTCCAATGGGCGCTGGACCGGATGCTTGCGCGGGCGGAGCGCTGCCGGGGGCTGGGCGCGGCCGGGATTGCGGCGGCCTTGAAGGACGAGGCGCTGCGGATCCGCGACGGGGACATCGCCGTCTGCCGCAAGCTGGGCGAGCACGGCCTGGCGCTGCTCGAGCCCGGCCAGGGCATCCTGACCCACTGCAACGCCGGACGGTTGGCGACGGTCCGCTACGGGACGGCCACGGCGCCGATCTACCTGGGGCACGAGAGGGGCTACGGCTTCAAGGTGTACGCGGACGAGACGCGGCCGCTCCTGCAAGGGGCGCGGCTCACGGCCTTCGAACTGCGGCAGGCGGGCATCGACGTGACGCTGATCTGCGACAACATGGCGGCCACGGTCATGAAGCAGGGCCGCATCCAGGCCGTCATCACGGGCTGCGACCGCCTCGCCGCCAACGGGGACGCCGCCAACAAGATCGGCACGCTGGGCGTGGCCATCCTGGCGCACCACTACGGGATTCCGTTCTACGTCGCGGTGCCGACCTCCTCGATCGATTTCACCATCCCCGACGGCCGCGCCATCCGCATCGAGGAGCGGCCCGGCGGCGAAATCCGCGAGATGTGGTACTCGGAGCCCATGGCCCCGGAGGGCGTCCGCACCTACAACCCCGCCTTCGACGTCACGGACGCCGACCTGGTCTCCGGCATCATCACGGAATACGGCGTCCTCCGCCCGCCCTACGGCCCGGCGCTGGAACGGCTGCATGCAACGCTCCGCGCCCGCGCGGAAGCCGGGGAAGGAGGCCACCATGTTTGACGCGAAGCTCCCCGGCGACGCGGAGGCCAGGGCCAACATCCTCGAAGCCGGCCGCCGCATGCACGCCAAGGACTACTGTGCCGCGAACGACGGCAACATCAGCTGCCGGACCGCCGACGGCGCCATCTGGGTCACGCCGTCCGGCGTCTCCAAGGGCTACATGGACGAAGAACCCCTCGTCAAGGTGGACCTCGGCGGCAACATCCTGGAACAGCGGCCCGGCCGCGGAATTTCGTCCGAAATCAACCTGCACCTGGCCGTCTACCGCAACCGCCCCGACGTCAACGCCGTGGTCCATGCGCATCCCCCGCTTTCGACGGCCTTCGCGTGCGCCCGGATGGACATGGACCGGCCGGTCGTCTGCGAGGCGGTGCTGAACCTGGGGGCCGTCCCGTGCGCACCCTTCGCGCCGCCGGGCTCGGCGGGGCTGGCGGAGAGCGTCGTCCCCTTCCTGCGCGGGCACGCCGCCGTCCTGCTGGCCAACCACGGCGCGGTGACGTGGGGCGCCTCGATGGAACAGGCGTATTTCCGCCTGGAAACGCTGGAATACTACGCGAAGATGCTGATCCTGACCGGCCTGGGGCCGAAGGCGCACCTTCTCGACGAGGGCGAGCGCAAGGCCGTCGAGGACACCCGCGCGCGCTACGGCATCGTGCTGTGAACGACCGGAAGGAGCGGATGGCCATGGATGGACGGGAATCGGAACGGCTGCCGGCGGACCTGCGCCGGGTGTTGCTCGGCGAGGAGGAAATCCGGCGGCGGGTGGAGGAGCTGGCGGCACGGATCGACGCGGACTGCCCGGAGTCGGCGGGCCCCCTGCTGGTGGTGGGGGTGTTGAAGGGCGCGTTCATCTTCACGGCCGACCTGGCGCGCAGGCTCCGGCGGCGGCACGTGGTGGATTTCATCGCGGTCTCCTCCTACGAGGGCGGGCAGACCAGCGGGAACGTGCGGCTGATGATGGACACGCGCCAGAACATGGAAGGCCGCCACGTGCTGGTGGTGGAGGACATCCTGGATTCGGGCTGCACGCTGGACTTCCTGGTGCGGTCGTTCCGGCAGCGGAATCCGCTTTCGGTGCGCACGGCGGTGCTGCTGGACAAGCCGGCGCGGCACGTGCTGCCGCTGAAGGTCGATTACCTCGGCTTTTCCATCCCCGACGTCTGGGTCGTCGGCTACGGCCTCGACTACGACGAGCAGTACCGCACCCTGCCCTTCATCGCGGAGATGCGTCCCCCGGAAGGCGGCTGAGGCCGCTGGCTTCAAGCCGTTGTCCCACCGGCCATTTCCCACAGCGGACGCGCGGAAGCGCGGCCCTCCCCGTCGCGCTCTCCACGGGGAGGGCCGCACTTCCGCGCGGCCTTGTGGCGGAAAACGTCCGGGAGGCGACAAGGGAACCCGGGGAACGGTAGGGCGCGTTCCCGAACGCGCGGCGACGGGCGGGGGCGGGCGGGAGAAATGTTCATGGGATGAAGATTGTGGAATATTCATGAAAACACCAATATTTTCCATAATCTCAAGCATGATTGGGTGCAGGCGGGAATCAAGAGGTTCGAGGCCATGCTGGGGGCGCGGGCGTCCCGCCCGCGACGCGAACGGGAAACGCCCGTTCCCCGCCGGTCTCCTCTTTGGGAAACACTTGCGTTCGCGCGATGCGATTCGCATTTGTGTCCAATGGGCACGGCGGGAAGGGGACTGCCCGCCCCACCCCGGTTGGGGAATGCCTTCCTTGCGCGGAGCACGGGTAGGGCGGCGAGTCCCCTCGCCGCCGTGGAGCCGGAGCGCCCACTCGATGCAATAGAATACGCGGATGTGTCAGGTGAAACCCTTTCGATTCCTTGTCGGGTGCTTCCTCTGGCAGGGCCCGACCTCCGGGCGGGCCGTGCGGCAGGCTGGCCCATGACGGGCCGCCCGTGGCGTTTGGAGGTTGAACGACGCCCCGGAAACGGCTATGCTCCGCAAACGAGCTGGGAAGAGGTTCCGGCAACGTCAAAGAAAGTGAGCCAGTCCGATATGGAGAAGGATGCAGCAGTTGCGCCGGAGAATCCGGTTGCCGACCTCGAAGCGTTGCTCGCGCGGGTCCGCGCGGCGCAGGCGAAGTACGCCACCTGCACGCAGCAGCAGGTGGACGCGATTTTCAAGGCCGCCGCCCTCGCGGCCAACCGCGTCCGCATCCCCCTCGCCAAGATGGCGGTGGAGGAAACCGGCATGGGCATCGTGGAAGACAAGATCATCAAGAACCACTACGCCGCCGAATACATCTACAACGCCTACAAGGACACCAAGACCTGCGGCGTCGTGGAAGAGGACGCCGCCGCCGGCATCATGAAGGTCGCCGAGCCCATCGGCGTCATCGGCGCCGTCATCCCCACCACGAACCCCACGTCCACCGCCATCTTCAAGACGCTCCTCGCGCTCAAGACCCGCAACGGCATCATCATCAGCCCCCACCCCCGCGCCAAGAACTGCACCATGGCCGCCGCCAAGGCCGTCCTGGACGCGGCGGTCGCCGCCGGCGCCCCCGCGGACATCATCGGCGTCATCGAGGCCCCGAGCCTCCCGAAGACGAACCTCCTGATGAAGGAGGCGGACATCATCCTCGCGACCGGCGGCCCCGGCATGGTCAAGGCCGCCTATTCCTCCGGCACCCCGGCCGTCGGCGTGGGCGCGGGCAACGCGGCCGCGATCCTCGACCCGAGCTGCGACCTGGTGAACGCGGTCAGCTCGATCATCCATTCGAAGACGTTCGACAACGGCATGATCTGCGCCACGGAGCAGACGGTCATCGCCGACGAGCTGATCTACGACGCGGTCAAGGAGGAGTTCCGCAAGCGCGGTTGCCACTTCCTCTCCGGCGACGAGGCCGACAAGGTCCGCGCCACGATGCTCATCAACGGCGCGCTCAACGCGAAGATCGTCGGCCAGTCCCCGGCGGCAATCGCGAAGATGGCGGGCTTCGAGGTCCCCGCGGCGACGAAGGTGCTGATCGGCGAGGCGACCTCGACCGACCCCTCCGAGGCGTTCGGCCACGAGAAGCTCACGACGATCCTCGGCATGTACAAGAGCCGCGACTTCGACGACGCGCTGGACATCGCGGAAGCACTGCTGGTCAACAACGGCGGCCTCGGCCACACCTCGTCGCTCTGGATCGACGAGCTCGCCGAGCGCGCGAAGCTGGAGAAGTTCGCCGACCGCATGAAGGCCTGCCGCCTGCTGGTGAACACCCCCTCGAGCCTGGGCGGCATCGGCGACATCTACAACTTCAGCCTGGTCCCCTCCCTGACGCTCGGCTGCGGCAGCTGGGGCGGCAACTCCGTGTCGGAGAACGTCGGCGTGAAGCATTTGTTGAACATCAAGACGGTGGCCATGAGAAGAGAAAACATGCTGTGGTTCCGCGCGCCCGGCAAGGTGTACCAGAAGAAGGGGTGCCTCGCGGTGGCGCTCCGCGAACTCGGCGGCGAACTCGGCAAGAAGAAGGCGTTCATCGTGACCGACTCCTTCCTCTACGCCAACGGCTACACCAAGGCCGTCGAGAAGTCGCTCGAACAGCAGGGCATCATGTTCACCACCTTCTCGAACGTGGCCCCCGACCCGACCCTCGCCTGCGCGAAGGAGGGCGCCAAGCTCATGGCCGGCTTCCAGCCCGACGTCATCATCGCCGTCGGCGGCGGCTCCGCCATGGACGCCGCGAAGATCATGTGGGTCCTCTACGAGCACCCCGAAGTCGACTTCCAGGACATGGCGATGCGCTTCATGGACATCCGCAAGCGCGTCTACGCCTTCCCCAAGATGGGCGAAAAAGCCTACTTCGTCTGCGTCCCCACCTCCGCCGGCACCGGCTCCGAGGTCACGCCCTTCGCGGTCATCACCGACGAAACGACCGGCGTCAAGTACCCCCTCGCCGACTACGCCCTCATGCCGCACATGGCCATCGTGGACGCCGACATGCAGATGTCCGCCCCGCCCGGCCTCACCAGCGCCTCCGGCATCGACGCCGTCTCCCACGCCCTCGAAGCCTACGCCTCCATGATGGCGACCGACTACACCGACGGCCTCGCCGTCCGCGCCCTGCAGGTCATCTTCAAGTACCTCCCGCAGTGCTACGACGCCGCCGTCAGCAAGACCCCCGACCCCGCCGCCCGCGAAAAGATGGCCAACGCCGCCACCATGGCCGGCATGGCCTTCGCCAACGCCTTCCTGGGCGTCATGCACTCCATGGCGCACAAGCTCGGCGCCTTCCACCACATCCCGCACGGCATCGCCAACGCCCTGATGATGGAGCAGGTCCTGCGCTTCAACGCGGCCCCCGTGCCGCGCAAGATGGGGACCTTCCCGCAGTACGGCCACCCGCACACCCTCGAGCGCTACCTCGAAATCGCCGACGCCCTCGGCATCCAGGGCAAATCCCGCGGCGAACAGTTCGAGAACCTGCTCGGCGCCATCCGCGCCCTCCAGGCGCGCATCGGCATCAAGCCCACCATCCGCGACTACGTCCCGGACGAGAAGGACTTCCTCGACCGCCTCGACGCCATGGCCGAGCAAGCCTTCGACGACCAGTGCACCGGCGCCAACCCGCGCTACCCGCTGATGTCGGAAATCAAGCAGATGTACCTCAACGCCTACTACGGAAAGCACGAGTCCGTCTAACCACAGCGACTCCGGACGGCGGCCCCCCCCCGGGACCCGCCTCCGGAGCCACGGACCACCGAAAGGGAACAACCATGAAAAAAACCTCCACCAAGAAAGCCGCGGCCGCCCCCGCCGCCGCCCCCGCCGCCCGCAAACCCCACCCCGAGCCCAAGAAAGCCA
>JAFYAC010000161.1 GCA_017540905.1 Kiritimatiellia bacterium
GCTTGTGTTTGTGGCCGGTGCGGGACATCTGGCCTTTATTGCCTTTGCCGGAGGTGCGGCCGAGGCCGGAGGATTCGCCGCGGCCGACGCGGACGCGGCGTTTCTTGGCGCCGGCGGTGTTCTTGAGTTCGTGGAGATTCATGGGGGGATCCTTTCGGGAGGGTTTACTGGCGCAGGGCCTGGACTTCCTCGCGGGAGCGCAGCTGCATCAGGCCGTCCATGGTGGCCTTGACGACGTTGAGGGGGCAATCGGCGCCGAGGGATTTGGCGAGGACGTCGCGGATGCCGACGAGGTCGAGGACGGCGCGGGCGCCGCCGCCGGCGATGACGCCGGTGCCTTTGGCGGCGGGGCGGAGCATGACGCGGGCGGCGCCGCAGCGGCCGATGACTTCGTGGGGGATGGTCTTGTCTTTCATGGTGATCTTGACCATGGCGCGGCGGGCCATTTCGGTGGCCTTGCGGATGGCGTCGGCGTTTTCGCGGGCTTTGCCGAGGGCGTAGCCGACCTGTCCGTCGCGGTCGCCGACGACGACGAGGGCGGAGAAGCTGAAGCGGCGGCCGCCCTTGACGACCTTGGCGCAGCGGTTGACGCGGACGACGCGTTCCATGGCCTCGCCGGGGGACTTCTGGGTGTCTTCGGGTTTCTTGTTTTCGCGTTTCATGGGTACCTCGGGTCAGAATTGGAGTCCGGCTTCGCGGGCGGCGTCGGCGAGGGCCTGGAGGCGGCCGCGGTAGGCGAAGCCGCCGCGGTCGAAGACGACGGCGGTGATGCCTTTGTCCTGGGCGGCCTTGGCGGCGAGGGCGCCGAGCTTCTTGGCGGTTTCGACGTTGAGTTTGGAGCCCTTGAGCTCGCCGGCGGCGGTGGAGACGGAGGCGAGGGTGCGGGAGGAGGCGTCGTCGACGAACTGGATGTAGAAGTAGCGGTTCGACATGAAGACGCTCATGCGGGGGCGGTCGGCCGTGCCCTTGACCTTGCGGCGCAGGCGGAGGTGGCGGCGGACGCGATATTCTTTGAGGGATTTCACTTTCATCAGGACACCGTCTTTCCGGCCTTGCGGCGCACGTGTTCGTCTTTGTAGCGGACGCCCTTGCCCTTGTAGGGCTCGGGGGGTCTGAAGGAGCGGATGCGGGCGGCGACTTCGCCGACGAGCTGTTTGTCGATGCCCTCGACCTTGAGGTTGACACCGTCGGCGACGGTGACGGTGACGCCCTCGGGGACGGGGTAGTCGACGGGGTGGGAGAGTCCGAGCAGGAGGTTGAGGTTCTTGCCGGAGATGCTGGCGCGGTAGCCGACGCCCTGGATTTCGAGCTCGCGGCTGAAACCCTTGGTGACGCCCTCGACCATGTTGGCGAGGTGGGCGCGGACGGTGCCGTGCATGGCGCGGGAGAATTTGTCGTCGGCCGCGCGGGAGACGGTGAGCTTGCCGTCCTCGAGCTTGACCTGGATGCAGGCGGGGACGGGGATGGAAAGCTGGCCCTTGGGGCCTTTGAGGGTGGCGGTGCCGCCGTCGAGCTTGAATTCGACGCCGGCGGGGACCGCGACCGGTTGTTTGCCGATTCTGGACATTTCGTGGACCTCCTTACCAGACGTGGCAGAGCACTTCGCCGCCGACGTGCGCGGCGCGGGCCTCGCGGTCGGACATGACGCCGCGGCTGGTGGAGAGCACGGCGGTGCCGATTCCGCCGCGGACGCGGGGGATGTCCCCGGCGGCGACGTAGCGGCGCAGGCCGGGCTTGGAGACGCGGCGGAGCTGCTGGATGATGGGTTTGTCGTTGTAGTCGTACTTGAGGGTGATGCGGAGGCCTTTCTTGCCGTCGTCGTCGAAGTCGGCGGAGTCGGCGATGTAGCCTTCCTTCTTGAGGATGCGGGCGATCTCGGCCTTGAGGCGGGAGTGGCCCATTTCGACGGCCGGGAGGCCGGCCTTGCTTGCGTTGCGGATGCGGGTCAGCATGTCCGCGATGGGATCGGAACAACTCATCGTCTATCCTCCTACCAGCTTGCCTTCACCACGCCGGGGATCTTGCCTTCGGAGGCGAGCTCGCGGAAGCAGATGCGGCAGAGTTGGAATTTCCGAATGTAGGCGCGGGAGCGCCCGCACCGCCGGCACCGGCGGTATTCGCGCGCGGAGAACTTGGGCGTGCGCGCGGCTTTCGCCATCCATGATTTCTTAGCCAAAACAATCCTCTCTTTCGAATCAGGCGTTCGCGAAGGGCATGCCGAGGAGCTTGAGCAGTTCCTTGGCGTCCGCATCGGTTTTCGCCGTGGTAACAATGGTGATGTCCATGCCCTGGACGCGCTTGACCTTGTCGGCTTCGATTTCGGGGAACAGGGACTGTTCCTTGAGGCCGAGGGTGTAGTTGCCGCGGCCGTCGAAGGCCTTGGCGGGGATGCCGCGGAAGTCGCGGATGCGCGGGAGCGTGGCGTGGATGAGCCGCTCGAGGAACTCGTACATGCGTTCCCCGCGGAGGGTCACCTTGGCGCCGATCGGCATGCCTTCGCGCAGCTTGAAGTTGGAGATGGACTTCGTGGCGTGGGTGATGGCGGGACGCTGGCCGGTGATCTTGGCCAGGTCGTCGGCGACGGCCTTGAGCATGTCGCGGTCGACCATGGTGTTGACGCCCATGTTGACGACGACCTTGGAGAGCCGGGGGATGTCCATCACCGAGGGGTATTTCCCGGAGGCCTTGAGGGCCTTGACGACTTCATTCTGGTATTTGTCTTTGAGAACCGACATGTGGCACCGCCTATTCCTTGTCCGTCTTCTTCTCGGCCGGCGTGACGACCGCGAGCTTGCAGGCCGCCATGGGGGCTTCCTTGGTGACGACGCCGCCCTGCGGGTTGTCGTTGGACTTGCGCAGGTGCTTGGTGACGAAGTTGAGGCCTTCGACGAGGACGCGTCCGGTCTTGGGGAAGACCTTGAGGACCTTGCCCTGCTTGCCGGCGTCGGCGCCGGAGAGGGCGCGGACGGTGTCGCCGCGGCGGACGTGGAGCTTTTGTTTCCTGGGAGCGTTCATTTCACAGCACCTCCGGGGCGAGGGAGATGACCTTCATGTAGTTCATGTCGCGCAGTTCGCGGGCGACGGGGCCGAAGATGCGGCTGCCGCGGGGGTTCTTCTGGTCGTCGATGAGGACGACGGCGTTGTGGTCGAAGCTCAGGGTCGAGCCGTCGGGCCGCCGGATGGGGGCCGCGGTGCGGACGATGAGGGCCTTGGCGACGTCGCCTTTCTTGACCATTCCGACGGGCTGGCACTCGCGGATGGAGACCTTGATGATGTCGCCGATGCCGGCGACGGTCTTGCGCTGGCCGAGCACCTTGATGCATTTGGCCAGGCGGGCGCCGGTGTTGTCGGCGACCGGCAGTTCCGTTTCCATCTGGATCATTTCGCCACCTCGTTTCCGTTGGCGCGGGAGACGACTTCGACGAGGCGCCAGCGCTTGGTCTTGGAGAGGGGGCGGGTTTCCTCGATGGAGACCTTGTCGCCCTTCTTCGCCTCGTTGTTTTCGTCGTGCGCGTAGTACTTCTTGCTGCGGCGCATGATCTTGCCATACACCGGGTGCGTGATGCGGCGCTCGACCGACACCACCACCGTCTTGTCCATCGCGTCGCTCACCACGACGCCCGTGCGCGTCTTGCGCACATTCCTGGTTTCGTTCGCCATTTCGCTTACTCCGCTTTGGTCTCGTTGAGCACCGTCCGGATCCGCGCGATTTCGCGGCGGGCCAGGCGGATGCGGTCGGGCTTCTCCAGCTGGGCGGCGGCCTGCTGGATGCGCAGGTTGAAGAGTTCCTTTTCGGATTCGGCGAGCTTTTCCTTGAGCTCGTCGGCCGACAGGTCCCGAAGTTCCTTCGCTTTCATCGT
This sequence comes from Kiritimatiellia bacterium, assembly GCA_017540905.1. Taxonomy (GTDB): domain Bacteria; phylum Verrucomicrobiota; class Kiritimatiellia; order CAIQIC01; family Lenti-01; genus CACXEY01. The sequence goes on from JAFYAC010000161.1 coordinate 3,861, forward strand.
GTTCGTTCCTCCGCTTTACAGGACGACGCCGTTGCGCACGAAGACGGTGCGGATGGGCAACTTGGTGGCGGCCAGGCGCAGGCACTCCTGGGCGGTGGCCTCGGGCACGCCGTCCATCTCGAAGAGGATGCGGCCGGGGCGGACGACGGCGACCCATCCTTCGATGGCGCCCTTGCCCTTGCCCATGCGGACTTCGAGGGGCTTCTTGGAGTAGGACTTGTCGGGGAAGATCCGGATCCAGAGCTTGCCCTTGCGCTTCATGGCGCGGTTCATGGCCACGCGGCAGGCTTCGATCTGGATGTTGGTGATCCAGCAGCGCTCCATGGCGCGAAGGCCGAATTCACCGAAGGCCAGGGTGTTGCCGGACATCGAGTTGCCCTTGCGGGACCCGCGCTGGCTCTGGCGGTACTTGACACGTTTTGGCATCAAAGGCATTTAGATCCGCTCCTTTCCGGTGCGGGGCGCCGCGGGGGCGGCGGCCGCGGATTCGGGCTTGAGGCAGATCCAGCACTTGACGCCGACCTTGCCGGCCATGGTGTGGGCCTCGGCGAAGCCGTACTGCACGTTGGCGCGCAGCGTCTGGAGCGGGACCTTGCCCTGCATGTAGTGTTCGGTGCGCGCGAGCTCGGCGCCGCCGAGGCGGCCGCAGGCCTGGACGCGGATGCCGAGGGCGCCCATGTCCATGGCGAGCTGGAGCGCGCGTTTCATGGCGCGGCGGAAGGCGACGCGGCGCTCGAGCTGCAGCGCGATGTTCTCGGCCACGAGCTGGGCGTTGGAGTCCGGGTTGCGGACTTCCTTGATTTCCACGTAGATTTCCTTGCCGGTCTTGAGCATGAGCTCTTCGCGCAGCTTGTCGATGCCCTCGCCCTTGCGGCCGATGATGACGCCGGGGCGGGCGGAGAAGACCGTGACGCGGGCGCGCTGGGCGTAGCGTTCGATCAGGATGTCCGCGACCGCGGCTTCCTTCAGGCGCGCCTGGACGATGTCACGGATCACGATGTCTTCGTTCAGCAGGTCGCCGAACTCCTTGCGTTCCGCGAACCAGCGGCTCTTCCATTCCTTGTGGACCGCCGTCCGGAACCCGATGGGATTTACTTTTTGGCCCAAAATGTGCCTCCTGGTGTTCTTTTTAAATCACTTCTTCGACGGCTTCTCGTCCGTCAGCACGATGCTGATGTGCCCCATTTTCTTGCGGATGGGGGACGCGCTGCCGCGGGCGCGCGGCCAGTAGCGGGGAATCGTCGGCCCGTTGTCCACGACGGCCTTGGCCACGTAGAGGTTCTCGGCCGAGGCGTTCGCGTTGTTTTCCGCGTTGGCGATGGCCGACTTGAGGGTCTTGGCGATGCACACGGCGGCCTTGCGCTTGTTGAGCTCGACGGCCTGCAGCGCTTCGCCGACGCTCTTGCCCTGGATCGCGCGGGTCAGGTCGCGCGCCTTGGTCGGCGTCATCCTCACGTATTTCGATGTTGCTTTGATTTCCATGTCACTTTCCTCGGGAACCGGCCGGTCTTGCCAAGACCGCCCGGTCCCCCGTTTGCGGGGCCTCGCCTCGGGCCGTCTCCTCGACGACCGCTCCGGCGATTCTCTCTCTCACATCCACGACGCGGACGGCACCCACGCGCCTGCGGTCCCGCAGGACCGACAGCGCGAGGCCGTACCGCATCCCGTCCCTGGATCCGGCGTCCAGCACCACCATGCCCAGTTCCGGGTTGACGTCCACGACCGTCGATTCGATCGGGGCGTCCGGAACCGGTTCCCTGGCGGGGCCTTCCTCGCGGGCCCTGCGCTCTTCCCTGCGGTCGAGCGCGGCCTGCGCGGCGGCCAGCGCCTCGCCCAGCTTCGCGTTCCGCCGCCGCATTTCGTCCAGCTCGCTCCGGAGCAGGGCGTTTTCCGCGGACAGGCGGGACGTGACCAGGCGGGACTCCTGGGTCACCAAATCCAGCAATTCGTCGTTCCGCCGCGATTCCGCCGTGCCAATGGTGGCGGCCGCTTCCCCCGCTGCCCCCGCACCGGACCCGCCGCGCTGCGCGGGGGATCCGTTTGCGGACTGCACCGGGTTCCCGGCCGTCTCCGCCTCGTAAAGGACCGGGACTTCCGCCGCCGGCTCCGGGGAAAGAGGCGCCGCCGCGGGGCCCTCCGCGACCGGCTCCGCCGT
>JAFYAC010000162.1 GCA_017540905.1 Kiritimatiellia bacterium
CGGGTGGCGATTTCGCGCAGGAAGCGGCGGTTGATTTCGTAGATGATCTGGAGGTGCCGCGGGAGGATGGTCTCGAAGAGGTGGACGCTCCAGCGCTCGAGGGCCTCGGGCATGAGGGTGTGGTTGGTGTAGCCGAAGGTGCGGACGGTCAGGTCCCAGGCGTCTTCCCATTCGAGGCCTTCCTGGTCCAGGAAGATGCGCATGAGCTCGGCGATGGCCAGCGCGGGGTGGGTGTCGTTGAGCTGGATGGCGACCTTGTCGGGGAAGGCGTGGATGTCGGCATTGTCGGACTTGAAGCGCCGGATGATGTCCTGGATGGAGCAGGAAACGAAGAAGTACTGCTGCTTGAAGCGCAGTTCCTTGCCCTTTTCGATGTTGTCGTTTGGGTAGAGGACGGAGGTGATGTTCTCGGTCAGGGTCTTGGATTCGTAGGCCTTGATGTAGTCGCCGTTGTTGAAGAATTCGAGATTGAACGCTTCGGTTGATTTCGCGGTCCAGAGGCGCAGGTTGTTGACGGTGCCGTTGCCGTAGCCGGGGATGGGGTTGTCGTAGGGGATGCCCAGCACGGTCTCGCAGTCGAGCCAGCGCGCGCGGATGCGGCCGTTTTCCTCGGAAAGGTCGACGCGGCCGCCGAAATGCACCTCGAACTGCGCCTCGGGACGCTCGATTTCCCACGGGTTGCCGAAGCGGAGCCAGTTGTCGGGTTCCTCGACCTGGTAGCCGTTCTTGACGGCCTGGCGGAAGATGCCGTAGTCGTAGCGGACGCCGTAGCCGTAGCCGGGCAGCTGCAGGGTCGCCAGGGAGTCGAGGAAGCACGCGGCGAGGCGCCCGAGGCCGCCGTTGCCGAGGCCGGCGTCGCGTTCCTGCTCGCGGAGGTAGTCCCAGGAGAGGCCGAGCTCCTCCATGGCCTTGTTGACGGCGGGGTCGAGCTTGAGGTTGATGACGTTGTTGCCCATGGTGCGGCCCATGAGGTACTCCATGGAGAGGTAGTAGGCGCGCTTGACGTTGCGGGCGTGCTGGGCGACGGAGGTGCGGATCCAGCCGTCGACAAGGCGGTCGCGGATGGCGAGGGCGAGGGCGTAGTAGCGGTCGTGGTCGGTGGCGGAGAACTCGTCCTTGGCGAGGGAATACTTGAGGTGGGACTGGAAGCCGGCCTTGATGTCCTCGACCTGGCTGCGCAGGTCCTTGGATTCCGGGGCGGCGGACGACGTCGATTTCTTGGCGCTCATGCAATCTCCTGTGGGTTGTGCAAGTGGACCGGGCCGGGCCCGGTAAACCGTTTCGACCGCCCATAGTGGCGGATTCCGGGCGCACGGTCAAGAAAGAAGGATGGGCGGCAAGCGGCGAGGGCGACGAAGCGGCGGGGGGAGCGGTCCGCGAAATGGTGTGCCCGCCGCGGACGAGCAGAAGCGCGTCCCTCCCCCGGAGGGTACAACGGGAGGGTCGCGCTTTTTGGTTCTTCGGGGATTATGGTGGAACCACCTCTGGAATCCCACAAATGCAAGCTACTAAGGAGGGCGACAGGACACTCCCCCCCTCCGAGAGGGGGGTGGCGCGGCCATGGATGGGATGTCCATGACTGGCAAAAGGCAAGCAGCAGGGGCCGCGACGGGGGGAGTACTGCGGGGGGCCGTCGCAGCCAAGCACAACTCTATTCCGGCAACAAAAAACTCAAGCCCTCTGCGGATGGACCATGCGGAAGCATGCCTCGACGGCAACCCGCAGTACTCCCCCCGCCGCCCTTTCCATCCACTCCGAATGTGCACTCCTGCAACCGTCTTCCAGCGGGCGGCACCCCCCTCTCGGAGGGGGGCGAATGCTTGCGCACCCCCCATGCCCCGAATACGGCCCCATCGTCCCGGCAACATCGTCGCCATCCACTATAATCCCCGAAGAAGCACATTTTTTCCAATCGTTGGCGAAAGATTTTTCCAATGGTTGGAAAACTCCCGGCGGGCCCGTTGCTCCGGTAGAACGTTTTTCCTTCCGGGCTTTTGCCGGATTGCCCCCCTGCCGCGGGGGGTGTACGCTGAACATCAACAAAAAAATGTCCGCCCCGGCGGACGCATCGACAGAGAGGAAGCGCATCATGAGAAAATGGTTGGGCATTGCATTGGCCGGGCTCGCCGCCCTGGCTTGGACGGGTACGGCACGGGCCACGAATTACGCCCTCTGCACGGGGTTGAACAAGTATTCCTCTTCCTACATGTCAGGCAACGATTTGACCGGGTGCGTGCCGGACGCCAAGAACGTCTACACGAACATCACCCTCCGCGGCGAGTGGACGTCGTCGAACGCGAAGCTGTTCACCAATTCCCAGGGCACCTTCGCGGCGGTCTCCAACCAGCTCATGAGTTTCGCGTCGACCGCCGTCAGCGGCGACGTGGTCCTCTACTACCACTCCTCCCACGGCTACCAGGACAGCGGCAAGAAGACGGGCATCTGCATGTACGACGACGACATGCCGGACTCCTCCTTCGCGAAGATCCTCGCCAACTTCAAGGCGGGCGTGAAGGTCGTCATCGTGCTCGACACCTGCCACTCCGGCGGCATGTTCAAGAGCCTCCGCCGCGACGGCGCAACGGCGCTGGCCTCGCCCTTCGCGTTCGCCGAGCGCGTCAACGAGGAACTGGCGGCCATCCGCGCCGACGAGGCCGCGCGCGGCATCCGCACGGCGGCGAAGCTGGCGATTGCCGACTGCGGATGGGTGACGGCGGCCGACTACAACCAGTATTCGTGGGACGGCGAAGAAGGCGGGGCCTTCACGGAGTGCTTCGTCGGCTCCGTCAAGTCCGGCGACTGCGACAAGAGCCCCTACGGCAACGGCGATTCCTATGCCACCTTCATGGAGATGTTCGACTACGCGGCCGCGCAGGACGACACGCACGGCAACGGCAAGCCCGGCACCGAAGACTACACGATGCCCCAGTGCACCAACACCACCGTCCTCGCGGCCGTGACGTTCGGCTGGGTCGGCAAGGAAGAGCCTTCCGGCATCCGCTTCGCGCCCATCTCCGAGCAGTCGGCGACCGTCGGCGCGCCTATCTCCTGCACGCTGGTCGCGTCCAACGTGGACGGCTCCACCGGCGCCATCACGTTCTCCGTCGCCTCCTCCACGGCCCCCGCCGGCAGCTACTCGCTGAGCGGCGCGGACTTCACGTTCACCGCCCCGGCCGACGGCTCCTACTCCTTCGATTTCCTCGCCACCAACAAGACCGCCAAGACGTTCGGCAAGGTGTCCATGACCGTCGCGGCCACCCTCGCCGCCCCCGCGGGGCTCGACAGCACCGGCATCACGGCCTCCTCCTTCACCGCGAACTGGGACGCCACGCCCGGCGCGGCCTCCTACCTCCTCGACGTGTCCAGCTCCGACTTCGGCGCCAAGGCCGCCCCCAAGGCCGACGACGCGCTTCTCAGCGAAAACTTCGAGGCCTTCTCGGGCACCTCCGCCGACCGCTCCTCCAACTTGGATGAATACTTGGTCGGCACCGGCTGGACCGGCAGCAAGGTCTTCGAGAACGCCGGCTCCGCCAAGCTCGGCAGCAGCAAGGCCACGGGCTGGATTGCCACCCCCGAACTCGACCTCTCCTCGGGCGGCTCCGTCTCCTTCCTGCTGAGCCAATACAATACGGACGCCAACACGGTCACCGTCTCCATCCTCTCCGGCGGCGAGGAGACCGAAATCGGCTCCGTCACCCCCGGTTCCGCCGAAACCGTCGAATTCGCCATCCCCGCGGCCTCCTCGGCCACTTCCGTCAAAATCGCGACGAGCACCAAGCGCGCCATCATCGACGACCTCGTCGTCACGTCCGGCGGCGGCGCCGACGTGCTGGCCAACCAGCCGGTCGAAGGCACCAGCTACACGGTCGAAGGCCTCGAAACCTCCACTTATTACTGGCGCGTGCGCGCGGTGGGCAACGCCAAGGGACCCTTCTCGGCGACCGAGGAAGTGACGCTCAAGTCCGACCCGTCCGCCCCGCCGAGCCTCCGCAAGATCGACGACATCGAAATCGAGGTCGGCGAAACCGCCACCGCGCAGGTCAAGGTTTCCGCCCCCGACGAGGCGCCCGTGACGTCCCTCTCCATCACTGACGGCGATGCCGCCGCCACCCTCGAAGACGGCGTGTTCAGCTTCGCCCCGGCTGCTCCCGGCACCTACGACTTCACCATCACGGCCGTCAACGCCAACGGCCCCGCCACCGTCTCCTTCGCGGTCGTCGCGACCCTCGCCGAGCCCGAGACGCCCGAACAGCCCACCGTGGTCGCCTCCGACGGCTTCACCGCCGTCTGGGAAGCCGTTCCCGGCGCGGCCAGCTACGAACTCGTCGTCATCGAGGGCCAGGGCGGCTCCTCCGGCGGCGGCGGCAGTGGCGGCGGCTCCGGCGAAACGCTCACCGAAACCTTCGCCAACGCCTCGTTCTCCTCGGCCGTCGGTCAATACGTCGACCAGACCATCACGGGGTGCGACCTCGGTACCTGGAGCGCAACATCCTGCCGCGGCGACAAGGGCACGCCAGTGTTCCGCGCCGACGGTTCCCTCACCTCGCCTTCGATCGCGGGCGGAGTCGCCTCCGTCGAATTCGATTACGACTGGCCCTTCAGCGAAAGCGGCTCCTGCGACATCGACCTCTACGTCAACGGCACGCAGGTGGACAGCGCGTCGGTCACCGGCGGCACGGCCGGTACGGCGTCCTACGCCTCGTTCTCCGCGGTGGCCGGCCCGGCCTCCATCGAGTTCCTCAACAAGGGCGCCAGCAACAAGCGCATCCAGGTGACGCAGGTCCGCATCGGCACCGCGGCCAAGTCCATCGCCCGCGCGGCCGGCGACGTCGTCTTCTCGAACAACGTCGGCAACGTCACGAGCTACGACGTGACGGGCCTGCGATCCAGCACCGAATACACCTTCGCCTTCCGCGCCGTCGCCGAAAACGGCGAAACGACCGACTGGTCCGCGCCCGTGACGGTGAAGACCGACGACGGTCCCTCCGCCCCCGCCTGGTCGGCGATCCCGGCCCAGCACGCCTACGTCGGGGCGACCTTCCAGCTCGACCTCTCCGGCTACCTCTCGGGCAGCCCCACCCCGGCCGTGACCGCCGACAACGGCACCGTCAGCGGCCTGCACTTCGTCTACGAGCCCGACGCCACCGGCAGCGTGACGGTCACCCTGACCGCCGTCAACGACTCCGGCACCGACACGGTCTCCTTCGACCTCGCGGTGGACGAGCCGCCCGTCGGAGGCAACCACTACGCCGTCATCGTCGGCTGCAACAAATACGACACGGAATACATCGACTCCAGCAGCTTCCTGAACGGTTGCGTCCCCGATGCCAACCACGTCCAGGCGCTCGTCACCTCCCGCGGCCTGTGGGATGCGGCCAACGTCGCCAAGCTCACCGACTCCTCCGCCAAGCACTCCGCCGTCCTTTCCGCCATCGCCTCCGCCGCCTCCAAGGCCGTGCCCGGCGACACCTTCCTCTACTTCCACTCCTCCCACGGCGGCAACTACACCTACTCCTTCGTGACGAACACCGCCCTCTACACGGACTGGCCCATCATGGTCTACTCCGTCGACCCCGAAGGCGTCGACAACTGCGTCTGCACCTACGACGCCGACTTCACCGCCGCCGAGCTGGCCGCCGCCCTGGCGGACTTCGATCCGGGCGTCAACATCGTCGTCATGATCGACGCCTGCCACTCCGCGGGCATGTTCCAGTACGACGACGGCACGCCGGTCAGCCAGCGCGCCGTCCGCCGCAACGCCGCCGGCAAGGCCATGCGCCCCGCCGACC
>JAFYAC010000163.1 GCA_017540905.1 Kiritimatiellia bacterium
CGGCGTGGTCGATATATTCGCGCAGGGCGACGACGTTGCCTTCGAGGTCGATGGCGAGGATGGAGTTGAGGCGCTTTTCGAGCTTGCCGTTGAAGCCCCAGGAGAGGTGCCAGTTGGAGCCGGTGTCGTCGCGCGGGACGTAGACGGTCTTGGTTTCGGTGACGGTGTTGGCGACGCCGTCGACCATGACGTCCTTCTCTTCTTCTTCTTCGCTCTCGTAGAGTTGGGAGCCGCGTCCCTCGGAACGGGCCCAGCCGGCGAGGAAGTCGAAGTCCATGGAGAAGCCTTCCCACGCCTGGTGGTAGCGGAGGAGGCCCATGACGCGTTCGTCCCAGTAAGGGGTCCAGTAGTAGTCGCAGCCGTCGGAGGTGGAGACGGTGGAGAACTGTCCGCCCGCCCAGACGCCCATGGAGGGGGAGATTTCCCAGAGGGACTGGCCGAAGGCGGAGTACATGGCGTTGTCGTCGTCGTAGGTCCAGTACTGGGCGCGGGACTCGATGGCCCAGTGGTCGGTGGGCAGCCAGTCGGCGCGGACGGCGACGGAGTGGTAGAGGACGTCCTTGGCCGCGGAGGGGACGAGGTTGTGGTCGTAGAGGAGGAGGAGGGTGAGGGCTTCGAGGGGATGCCAGAGGGCGCTGACGGAGCCGACGAGGTGGTTGCGGTCTTCGGCGAGGTCGAAGGTGTGGGAGTTGAGGCCGTCCTGGAGGTTGAAGTTGGTGGTGATGTTGGGGTTGTCGCTCTGTTTGCGGGAGACGACGCCGATCTGCCCGGCCAGGACGAGGCCGCTGTCGGTCTTGTGGGAGAGGCGCAGGAGGGCCTCCGTCTGCTCGCTCTTGAAGGTGTACTGGCTCTGTTCGTAGGTGACGTTGGTGATGTAGACGGCGTTCCAGTAGGGGCGGACGACCTGCTTGAGCTGGGACTGGCGGACGCTGGCGCCGACGGTCCAGTCGGCGGGGAGGTTGACGGAGGCGGAGGCGCCGATGCCGAGGGTCTCGATCTGGTCGTTGGCCTTGGAGTGGTCGGCGCTGACGGCGAAGAAGGGGTCGAACTCGAATTCTTCGCTGGCGATGGGGCCTTCTTCGACGCGGTAGGTGGTGCCGGAGAGGACGGCGAGGTCGTTGGTGGTGGAGGCGGTTTCGGTGCCGTCCGGGACGACGAGTTCGCGGACTTCGAGGGCGGGGCGGTTCTGGAAGTGGGTGTGGATGTCGTTTTCGAGCTGCTTGCAGAGGACCTCGGGATAGCCGTCGCGCCGGAGGACGGAGAGCATGTCGAGGGCGAGGTTGGGGCGGTTCATGAGCATCGCGAGGTTCGCGCGCAGGACGCGGGCCTGGAAGGCGGGATGGAATTCGTAGGCATGGCGGACGAGGTCGGCGCCTTCAGTGGTCCAGGAGGGTTCGTAGCGGCTGCAGAGCAGGAGGTTGTCGCCCGCGAGGGTGTAGCCGGCCGGGGAGGGGACGAAGCCGAGGCGGTAGGTGCGGCCGCATTCGGCCAGGATGGAGGAGCAGGCGCTCTTGGCGGGGTTGAGGTTGCAGGCGGCTTCCTGGCCGATGTCGCCGTAGGGGTAGGCGACCATGGGAATGCCGTCGGCGGGGTAGAGGTCGCCGAGCTCGCGGCGGAGGATGCGGTCGGACTCGCGGAATTCCTTGCGGATGCGCCGGTCCCACTCGTTCATGGATTCGAGGCGGTTGCGCTTGGGCAGCCACACGCGGTTCGGGAGCGGCGCGCGGATGTCGAGGCCGTCGGCGTCGACGGGCTTCTTGATGTAGGAGTTGTGGAGCTCGGAGCCGACGACCCAGTTGCCGGATTCGGCGGCTTCGCGGAGTTCTTCCCACGTGGCCAGGGACGGAGTGTAGTCCTTCGGCGGGTCGCTCGGGGCGAAGATGCCGAAGGGCACGCCGAAGTCGGCCGCGACCTCGGTCCCCAGCGCAAGGGAGGAGCGGAGGTTGTCGTCGAAGGTCACCGCGACGATCTTGCGGGGGACTGGCATGTCGGAGGTGGGGGCGTTCTTCGGCGGGAAGCGGCGGGTGCCGGTGACGCAGTAGCGGAGCCAGTCGAAGAAGCGCGCGGTCGCGGGCACCTCCTCGTAGGTCTCGCCGGCCGAGGCGCGGGCTTCGGCGCCGACGTGGTCGGGGATGTCGGTGGGCGAGATGAGCTTCCAGCCCTCGCGCTGGAGGGCGGTGAGGTGCTCGTGGAGGCGGCGGACCGAGACGGTGGGGACCCAGTCGGATTCCGTGAGGTCGTGGTAGAGGAGCGTCAGGACGGCGCCCTTGGAGGCGGCCTTTTCCAGCTCGTCGATGTGCTCCATGGCGTCGCGGAAGCGCCCGCGCGCCATGTCGAGGTTGGCGAGATGGTAGTGGAGCATCGGGGAATTGCCCTGGAAGTGGGCGAAGGAGTCGGAGATGATCTGCTCGGCGTCGTCGAAGCGCCGCTCGCGCAGGGCGATGTTGAACAGCAGCATCTTCGCGCGCGTGTTGTTGGGGTTGTGGTGGGCCAGGACTTCGACCGCCTGGCGGTGGGCGTCCTCGATGTGCCGGGCCTGGAGGAGGCGTTCGCCGTAGAGGAGGCGGGTGCCGACGTCGGAAGGGTCGTCTTCGAGCGCGTCGTGGATGAGGCCCAGCACGAAATCCGTTTCGTAGGTGCCCGGCGTGCGCTCGTTCGCGAGATGGCAGCGGTTGGCCAGCCGCACCCGGAGGTTGGCGCGCGTGAGCGGGTCGTCGGTCTCGTCGATGACCTTCAGCACGAGGTCGATGTCGGCCTGGCCCGCGATTTCCGCGATGTCCGCCCGCATCCGCATCGCGCGGGTGTTGCCGGGATCGATTTCCAGCACCGCCTTGCAGAGGTCGCTCGCCGTCTCCAGCTCGCCGATGCGCAGGTCGAGCTCGGCCTGGTCGAGCATGAAGCGCGGGTTGTCGGGGATGTTTTCGTTGACGACGCGGAGGATTTCCTCGGCCTCCTCGTACTGGAGGCGCTGGGTCAGCAGCGCGGAGAGGTCGATGGCGATGTCCAGGCGATCGGGCTCGGCGGCGTAGAGGTTGCGGAAGATGGTTTCGGCGTCGTCCACCAACCCGATGCGCATCAGGTTCTGCGCGAACCAGTAATTCACGTCGAACTGGTCGGGTTTGATGGTCAGGGACTGGCGGAAGTTGCGGTCCGCGGTGCGCCAGTCGCGCTTGATGATGTAGAGCTGGGCGAGCAGCGAGTAGGGCAGCGCCTGGTCGGGCATGAGCCGCTGGAAGTAGTGCCACAGGCGGTCCGCGTCCTCCAGCCGGTCCGTCTTGATGTAGGCCCATCCGAGGCCCTCCCACGCCGGCTGGATGGCCGGATCGCGGCGGATCGCCTCCTCCAGGTACGGGACGCATTCCTCGTACTCCTCGTCCTGGAGCAGCATCAGCCCGTGGTAGAGCAGCGCGTTCTGCGGCGTCACCGAGACATCGTCCTTGTGCGCCTTCTCGATGACCTCCTCGTAGGACTTGAGCAGCTCCGGATCCGTTTGCTCCGGCGGAATCGGCAGAATCTCCGAGAACGGCCGCACCGGCTCCGGCGGCGGCGGCACCGACAGCAGCGGCGGGGGCTCCGCCGACGCCCCCGGCGCCAGCGACAGGACGGCCAGCAATGCGGCGGCAGCGCCCAGCGTCCGGACGGGACGGAGGGCGCGGCGGCGGCTGCCGGTACGGGCTTTTTTCGGAATGGTTCTCATGGCTTTCGCATCGGGCCGATGCGGATTGGCGGGGTTTCGGTTGGTCGGCGCGCGACCGGACGGCGCCGGGCTAGCGGTCCTTGTAGAAGTTCTTGACGCAGGCCTTCGCGACGGCCTTCGCGCCACCGACGGCCAGGTGGATGCCGTCCGGGTCGCGGACCATGATCGCCGCGCCCGATTGATCCATCATGTACTGCGAATAAACGCCCGGCTTGCGCGAGAAGCACGAAGCCATGTCATACAGGAAAAACTTGTCCTTGCGCGCCTCCTCGCCGGCCAGTTCCGTCGCGATGCGGTTGACGATCTGCGCGTGCTCCTGCACCGCGGGATCCTTCATCGGCGGCAGCAGGAACCACACCACCAGGTCCACGTCCGCCGCCAGCAGCTGGTCCATGAACCGTGCGATGCACTCGCGGTATGCCGACTCCCAGGCGGGGCCGCCGTAGGGAACGATTGCGCCGTCTTCCGTTTCCAGCGCCTGCTTGTCGTTCGTCCCGAGGGCCACGAACACCGTTTCCGGCTTGTTTTCCTTCAGCAGCTCGTCCAGGCGGTTGAACCAATTGAACACCGACGGCCGGACCAACCCGGACCCCAGCGACGAAAACGCCACGGCGGGCTGGATTCCCGCCTGGCGGAACTCCTTCTCCATGTTGGCGCCGAGGATGCGCATCATCGAATCCCCGACCATCAGGACCGGCGTCGACCCCTGCGGGAACTCCGGGGCCTCTTCGGCCGCCGCATTCACCGCCACCAGGCCCGCCAGGACCATCATCGCGCAGCATTGAAGCAACTTTTTCATGGCAACTCTTTTCTGGAAAAACACCTATTCCTTTGCCGCCCAGTATGCCACACCCCTCCCTCCCGCGCAAGCCGAAACCCCTTCCCGCCGCAATCCCGGGCGCATCTCCGGTTTGTGCAAGGGCGGACCAAATCCAAGCTTGCATATTCCCGCGCGAGGTGCATGGTGGGGCGAGGCGTCCCCGCCGAGCCGTTCTTGCCGGTTTTCCAGACCTCCTGTC
>JAFYAC010000164.1 GCA_017540905.1 Kiritimatiellia bacterium
GTCGCTCGTGTCGGCCCACGCGGACTACACCGTCAACGGCTGGCTCTGGGAGCGCGCGCCGCTCGCCTTCTGGCAGATGGACGGCACGAACGAGTGGTGGCACGCGGACTTGGGGACGATGCCCCCTTCCGCCTCCGTCTGGTACGCCTTCGACGCCCTCGACGGCGCCGGGAACGCATGGGCCCTCCCCGCCTCCGGACTCCCGTTCTCCGCCCATGTGGCGGGCAGCCCCGTTGACGCCGATGCCGACGGCCTCCCCGATGACTGGGAAACCTACTGGTTCGCTCCCCCCTCCGCCACTACCGCCCGCGCCAACCCCGACGGCGACGGCCTCCCCTCCATGCCCTTCGACAACTGGATGGAATGCGTCGCAGGTACCGACCCCGCCCTTTCCAACGCCGTCGCCGAACTCCCGCTCCTCTGGAAACCCTCCCTCCCGCAGCAGGGCGGAAGCCTGCTCCTCTCCGCCGCCCCCGAAGCCTTCGGCGGCTTGACCCCGCCCCCGGACACCATCACTGCCGCCTTCGCCGATGGCTCCACCACCACCCTCGCCCTCGACGCCACGGGCCGCTGGTCCGGCACCGTCTGGCTTTCCGCGACGGGCACGGTCTGCCAGATTGTCTCCTTCTCCTCCGGCTCCCTCGCCGACGGCAACCGCGGCATCGGCTGGACCCTCCCCCTCCGCGTCCTCCCCGACGGCGTGCCCGCCGACTCCGACTCCGACGGTATGCCCGACCTCTGGGAAGCCGCCCACGGCCTCGACCCCCTCGCCGACGACGCCTCCGCCGACGCCGATTCCGACGGCATCTCCAACCTCCAGGAATACCTCCACGGCCTCGACCCCCAAACCCCCGACCCGTGGCCCCAAATCACCATCACCTGGCCCGCCGACGGCGCCATCCTCTGAAAGAAGGGAAGGAGAACATGAACAAGACATTTGCCGTTTGGATGGGATTGGTTGTCCTTGCGGGCGTCGCGCACGCGGGATACGAGACACTTCCCGAAAGCCGCGGGCGGGAGACCGCCGCCAAGGCGGCCGCGAAAGCGTCCGTGGTGGATCGTACCCGCTGGACGGGGAGCATGGAGTTGGCCGATGGTTCCGAGCGGGCCCTCCAAAACGTTTCCGGCCGTTTCCTCCCGATTCAACTGGAAGCGGGGGAGACCTGTGCCTTCGCCATATCCGGTCCCGGCCTTCTCCCCGGCCGCACAGTCGTGCTCTCCTGCTCCTGCGGCGGGTTTGTGGAAGGAGCCCTGACCGCCGAAGTGCCCGTTTCCGCCGATGGCGTTCTCCGCTTCTCCTTCCGGAACGGCACCTTCGGGGCCCAACCCATCGAAGCGACCCTCCTGGGCCAGCGGCAAACGCTCCTTCTGGTCCATGCGGTGACGCCGGTGTCCTTCCTCCGCACGGGCGACGGCGGCGGCGGCGGCGAAACCAACAACCCCTCCTGCGACAACCAGGACCCGCCGGAATGCCCTCCCGGGACATGTTGCTCGAATTCCGCCGGCCCCAACCGATTCAACGTCTATTCGGCGAATGTGAAGCGCGAAATCGAGGACATGCACCTCCCCGTCCAGGTCGGCGAAAAGCCGCTGTCCTTCGCCCGCACCCAATCGAGCCGTACGTCTTGGGCGGTGCAGGAGCGCACGGACTTCCCCTTCGGACGCGCGGGCAACTGGCGCCACAGCCACCAGTGGACCATTCTGGACGATGGCGAAACCAACGGTTGCCGGAAGCTGCAAGTCATCGCCCCCGACGGACGCGTCTCCTACTACAACAAGAAATCCCCGGACGACCTCTTCCTGACCTATCTTCCCTCGACGCACTCGCGCGTGGAGGTGGACGGCTCTGCTACCAACTACTACCTCTACGAACTCGACGGCACCAAGTACCACATCACCCAATGGGGCGACACCAACGAACCCGCCTTCCGCATGGAAGGCTTCTGGGACGCCTATTCCAACTGGTACGGCTACGCCTACGACGCCGACGGCTACCTCACCCGCGTCACCGGCCCCAACACGAACCACTACTTCGCCCTCGAATACCGCCCCCTCGACGGCGCGGTCCCTCCCGGCACCGTCCGCTTCGCCTACTCCAACGCTGCCGCCGCCGAAGTCCTCCTCCCCGCCTCCTGGAACGGCTGGACGGGCTCCGCCACGCCCATGCACGGCGACGGCACGGGCGTCTGGACGGCGGACGTGCCGCTTTCGGAAGGCTGCTTCGAATACAAGTTCGCCGTCCGCGAAACCGGCAGCTCGATCTGGCACATGGTTTCCGACCCGGACAACCCCATCACCGTCGGTTCCGACTCCAACTCCCTGGCCGTGGTCAGCACCGAAAAAATCATCTCCAGGGCCACCGGCGGCGACGGCCGCGAAGTGGCGTACACCTACGACTGGGACTGGAACCCCACCCAGTACATGCTCGCCATGCGCCTTCGCGAAGTCGCCTACGGCACCGGCGAAAGCGCCCTCTACGACTACTACCCCGCCTCCACCGACCAAGGCCGTTCCATCCTCCTGAAATCCGCCGACGACCCCCACGGCCACGCCGCCGGACGCGCCATCCGCTACACCTACCACACCGAACGGGACTACTCCGGGCAAATCCACGAAGAACGCCAGCTCTCCACCGACGCCGTCCTCGCGGCCCTCGAATACGACGAAGCCGACCCCCTCATCCGCCATGTCCTCTCCGCGGACGGCACCACCAACGACTTCCGCTTCCTCGACGGCGCAGCCAACCTCGCGCAGACCGCCGACGCCGCCGGCCAGACGACCGCCTGGACCTACTTCGGCGGCAACGGCATGCTCCAGTCCCGCACCGACCCGAAGGGGCGCGTGACGACCTACACCCGCACCTGGCACTTCGGGGCGGAACTTTCCGTCTCCAACAGCTGCTCCTGCCAGGGCGACCATGTCAACACCTACACCGACGAAACCTATCCTTTCTACCTCGCGACCAAGACCGACGCCGCAGGCAACACCACCACCTACCAGCGCGATTCCCGCCACCGCCCCACGGCCATCCTGTATCCTGACGGAAGCAGTGCCTACTTCGGCTACAACGAAAACGGCCAAATTCTCTGGGAACGCCGCCGCGACGGCACGACTTGGACCAACACCTACGACGCCCGCGGCCGCAAAATCGCCGTCTCCGGCCCTGCCGGAGCCTGGACCGGCTACGGCTATGACGCCTTTGACCGCGCCACCAGCGAAACCAACGCCGTCGGCCTCGTGACCCGCCACGAATACGACTGGGAAGGCCGCAAAACCCGCACCCTCCACCCCGACGGTACCGAACAGCGCTGGGCCTACGACCGCTACGGCAGCGTCACCCAGTCCGTCGACCGCGCGGGCGGCGTCACCACCCACGAATACGACGAACGCGGCAACCGCATCCGCACCACCGAGCCTCTCGGCGCCGTCACCGTCTGGACCTACGACGCCAAAGGCCGCAAACTCACTGAAACCACTCCGCTCGGTCTGGTAATCAGCAACACCTACGACACCCTCGACCGCCTCGTCCTCCGTACCTATTCCAGCGACGGCACCGCCGAATCCTGGACCTACGTCTACGACGGCATTTCCACCCACACCGACCGCCTCGGCAACGTCACGTCAAACTCCTACGACTTCGAGGGCCACCTCACCGCCGTCACCGACGCCCGCGGCAACACCACCTCCTACACTTATGACATCCTCGGCCGCCGCACCGCCGTCACCGACGCCCTCGGCCACACCACCACCCAGACCTTCGACCCCGCCGGGCACGTCACCTCCGTCACCGACGCTGCCGGCCTCGCCCAAACCAACACCTACGACGCTTACGGCCGCCTGGCCGCCACCGTCCGCAGCGGCGGCTTCACCAACGAATTCCTCTACGACGCCCTGAACCGCCGCATCGAAACCCGCCTCAATGGCCAAACCGTCGCCTCCTCCGCCTACGACCCCGCCAGCCGCGCCCTCTGGACCCGCAACGCCGACGGCCTCGTCGTTTCCAATGTCTACGACAACGCCGGGCGCCTCTGG
>JAFYAC010000165.1 GCA_017540905.1 Kiritimatiellia bacterium
CCTGCGCCTGCCGCCCGGCGACGCCGACGTCACCAAGCTCTCCGGCGGCGAGAAGCGCCGCGTGGCCCTCTGCCGCCTGCTGCTCTCGAATCCCGACGCGCTGCTGCTCGACGAGCCGACGAACCACCTCGACGCGGAGACGGTCGCCTGGCTGGAGGAGTACCTCAAGAAGTTCGCCGGGACGCTCGTCGTCGTGACCCACGACCGCTACTTCCTCAACGACGTCACCGAATGGATTCTCGAAATGGACGGCGGCCACGGCTACCCCTACAAGGGCAACTACGAGCAGTGGCTCGAAGCCAAGCGCGCGCAGGCCGCCGTCGCCAGCAAGCAGAACGCGTCGCGCCAGAAGATGCTCGACCGCGAACTCGAGTGGATCCGCCTCAATCCCACCGGCCGCATGAGCAAGAACAAGGCCCGCCTCGCCCGCTACGAGGAACTCGCCGCCAAACAGGTCGACACCCGCGAGGACACGCTCGAAATCCAGATTCCGTCCGGCAAGCGCCTCGGCGACCTCGTCGTGCGCGCGGACGGACTGCGGAAGGTGTACGGCAACCGGCTCGTCATGGACAACGTGTCGTTCAACCTGCCGCGCGGCGGCATCGTGGGCATCATCGGCCCCAACGGCGCCGGCAAGACGACGCTCCTGCGCATGATCGTCGGCGAGGAGAAGCCCGACGGCGGCACCCTCACCGTCGGCGAGACGGTGGAGCTTTCCTACGTCAACCAGTTCCGCGACGAGCTCAAGGCGGAGAACACCGTCTTCGAGGAAATCACCGGCGGCCAGGAAACCCTCGACCTCGGCGGCAAGCCGATGAACGCGCGCGCCTACTGCACGCGGTTCAACTTCCGCGGCGCCGACCAGCAGAAGAAGGTCGGCGAGCTTTCCGGCGGCGAACGCAACCGCGTCCACCTCGCAAAGCTGCTGCGGCGCGGCGGCAACCTGCTGCTGCTCGACGAACCGACCAACGACCTCGACGTCACGACCCTGCGCGCCCTGGAGGAAGGCATCCAGAACTTCGGCGGGTGCGCCGTCGTGGTCAGCCACGACCGCTGGTTCCTCGACCGCATCGCGACCCACATCCTCGCCTTCGAGGACGACGGCACCGTCACCTGGTTCGAAGGCAACTTCGAAGGCTACCACGAACAGCGCCGCCGTCTCCTCGGCGACGCCGCCGACCAGCCCAAACGCATCCGCTTCCGTCCCATCTGATCGGGAAAACGGAATAGGGGCGCTATGGCGCGCCGGGGGGAGGCGCCGCTGTGATCAAGCGGTGCGCAGATGCGGACTGCGCTTCTGGTACGTCCCCCCCCCTTGGCGCGCGTCCGGGCACGCGCCTCATTCACGAGGTAACAGGATTGTCCGCGTCACTTTTTCCAAATTAGCCGGAAGAACCATGCGCCGCGCCCCTCGAACGATTCCGGCAAGGTCCACGTGTCGTCCGTTGCGGTAAAGGCATCTCCCACGCTTTCCCACGGGGCATTGTCCGACAGGTTGTCCGTCCGTTGCAATTGCAGGTGCGCTCCGGGCACCACCCGCCAAGTCCAGCCCGGGGCATTTTTCGTGGGCATCCCCACGGCGTCCACGACCGCCTCATCGGCACCGACATCCACCCGGCTGTCGCGTCCCGCGCCTTCTGGCTCCACGCGCCGCTGTCCATCGAGGTCGTACGCCCCGTCCATCCAGTCCTGCACCTCGCCGGCGTCCAGGCAGGGGGAAGCCGCGCTCAGGTGGTAATCGCCGTTGCCGACGAACTGCGGGTCGGCCGAGAAGTTCCCCACGCCCTCCGGCACGGGGGTGGCGCACGAATGCAGAATTTCCGTTCCGCTCTCCGC
Source organism: Kiritimatiellia bacterium (assembly GCA_017540905.1). Taxonomy (GTDB): domain Bacteria; phylum Verrucomicrobiota; class Kiritimatiellia; order CAIQIC01; family Lenti-01; genus CACXEY01. The sequence goes on from JAFYAC010000165.1 coordinate 1,837, forward strand.
GTCGAGATCCCCTCCCGCGTTGTTCCACGAGATGCCGTTGCCGAACAGCGCCGTGCCGCGCAAGGACACCCCGGCCCCGGTACCGGCATTGTCCGCAACCGTGAAGTTCCACAGCTGCCCGTCGCCCTCGCTCCACACGCCCGCCCCCTGCGCCGCTTCGTTGCCCGTCACCAGGCAATCATGTCCGTCGGTATCCCGGGCGAACAGGCCGCCGCCCGTGCCTGCGCGGTTGTCCTGCACCAAGTTGTTGCGGAAGGTTGTTCCGAAGACAGCCGCTCCCCCGCCCGCGTCGGTCGCGGTGTTGCCCGACAGCACGCTGTCGGCCACCTCGCAATCCCCGCCGAAAATCCCGCCCCCGAACGGCGCCACGTTGCCGGCAACGGTGCATCCTTCCATGCGGCTCCCGTCTTCGAGCCACGCGCCGCCGCCCTGGGCCGTCGCCGTGTTGCCCTCGATTTCGCAGCGCGCCACCAAGCTCGTCGCCGTTGCCCATACGCCGCCGCCGCAGGCGGCCGTGTTGTCGCGCGCCGTCACGTTTTCCGCCATGCTGCCTCCGTACAGGCACAGTCCGCCGCCCACGCCGCCGGTCCCCGTCGCGCGGCAGCCCTCGACCACGACGTTCCGGACCGTCGCTCCGCCGTCGGCGAAAATACCGCCGCAGTCTTCGCTTGCGCCGTTGCGGATGGTGAACCCTTCGAGCGTGCCTCCGCCCGTCATGGTCACGGCCCGTTCCGACTTGCCGCCGTCGATGACGGTCTGCGCCGCGCCCCGGTACCCCAGCAAGATGACCGCGTTGCTCACCGTCACCGGCGCGTAGGTCCCGGCCTCGACCACCACGCGGTCGCCGCTGCCCGATACGTCGAGGGCGCTCTGGATGTCCCGCGCCGCGTCGGTCCAGCTTTCGTAGGGGGGCACCCCGCGCCCCTGGGCCCACACGAAGCGGGCTTTTGGCACGAACTCGTAGCACCCCAAATCCGGCCGCAACTCGCCGCCGAACACCCGCGGCTGCGGCCTTGGCGAACCGTCCAGGTCGACGCGCACCGCGCTGTCGGCGCCCGCGTCGATGCACGGCGACTCGTACGACAACCGCCAGTCGCCCGCGAAGTTCGGATTGTCCGAGAGATTCCCCGTCCCCTCCGCCGCCGGCAGCGAAAGGCTCCACGAAGTGGTTCCGCCCGTGACGTCGCCACCGTCGTTTTCCCAGAAGACGCAGTTGACCGACCGGCAATCCTTCGCCCCGCCGCCGGCGTTCCGGACGACGGTGCAGTGGCGCAACTCCGCCCCGGCGACGCCACCGCCCGATGCCGCCTCGTTGCCGACGACCAGGCAATTCTCCAGAGCCCCGCCCTTTGCTCCGCCTCCGGTACCTCCCGCATGATTCCCCCGCAGGATGCACCGCTTCAATTCCGCCCCGTCCGCGAGCAACGCCCCGGCGCCGTCCCCGTCCACTCGAGCCCCTTCCAGAGTGAATCCTTCCACAAGTGCTTCCGCAGCCGCCTCCACGCAACGGGTTGTGGCTCCGCCCCGTATCGTCGTCTTCTCCGCCCCCGCATCGCTCCGCACGGTCACTCCCGGCGGAACCGAAATCGCCCCGTACGTGCCTTCCTCCGCCACCACCGCGTCGCCCCGCGCCGCTTCTTGCAACGCCGCCTGGATTTGCCGCTTTGCGGTCGCCCGGCCCAGTCCGTCCGCCGCATCGTCCCCCGCCTCGCTCGCGTAATACGTCGTGTAGAAGGTCGCCACCGCAAGCATGGGGCCCCGAACCGTCAATTCCAGCGGATTGCTCCCCTGTTGCCCTCCCGGCACGTCTCCCGTCCAGCCGGTGAACGAATGGCCGGATTCGGGAACCGCCTCGAGTTCCGCGACCGTTCCCAGCGCATGCCACCCGCTCCCCTCCACAGACCCGTGCGCCAGCCCCTCGGCCCGCACCAGCGCCTGCGTCTCCCAGAGCCAAGTCAGCACGGCATCGCCCGTCATCTCGAACCGCGCTTCCATTCCCTCTCCGTCCGCCATCGGGGCCCCGTCCGGGCTCTCCAGCCGCCACCCCGTGCACACCGCGCGCAGCCCCTCGCCCAGCGCCGCAGGCGAACCCTCCACGCCCGCCGCCACGGTTTCTCCCAGCAACACCGTGTGCTCCCCGGC
>JAFYAC010000166.1 GCA_017540905.1 Kiritimatiellia bacterium
CGGAAGGGGCTTCGCTCCGACGGCATCTTTCCGTTCTCTGTCTTGGCCTCCGGCAAAGTGTTTGGAGTGTGTTTTCGGAGCGTAGCCCCCCCTCCGGCAAACTCCACCTCCCCAAACCCTCCGTGCCTCCTTCCTCCGTCCCCTCCGTGTTTCGCGCCGCGAGCCTGTTTCCAAAGAATAATCCTTGCCTGATCGGCATTCGGGCTTGTCCCATGTGTGGACGAAGCTTGTCTGATCAGCATTCGGGACTGCCCGTCCTACCCGCGTCGGGTGGTTTTCATGAAGATGAATGTGGTTGAAAATGGAAGGAATTGGCAATGTTTTCTGTGATTGCAAATGTGGGCGGCAGATGCGGCTGGAATTCGCACCTCCCCAAAAAACCGTTTGTTCGTGCGCGGCGGGGGCGGGCGTGGGAAAAACGCGGGAGTGCGGTAACCTTGCCGGCCGCCGCGTGTAGACCGGGCGGAACAACCCAACGGATCCAGGAGAAAAAACCATGCCACTGCCGAACGTGAACATCAAGAGCGTGCCGATGGACTATTTCCTCCGCGGCGTCGAAGCCGCCCAGCCCCAGGGCGCCCCGCAGGCGCAGGCCGCCGGGCAGCAGGCCCCCCAGGTGCAGCAGCAACAGCAGCAGGCGCATCCCGCCGGCAAGATGGTCGCCCAGCTCGACGTGCTCCTCCTCAAGGCCGCCCGGAACGGTACCGTCAGCCTCACCGGGAACAAGGTCAGGCACACGTTCCAGAAGCTCGTCGACGACGGCGCCCTCGACACCGATTCGCTCAAGGCCCTCGAAAAGGCCGGCACCACCGCCGCCAAGACCTTCAAGGCCCTCTCCAACTTCACCGGGCAGCAGCTCGCGGCGGCCATCGACGGGGAAGGGCACATCGACGGGACCTCCACCCCCGCCGGCAAGGCCGTGGCCGCCGCCATCCAGGCCCAGGAGGACCTCTCGGACCTGCTCGCGCAGCTCGCCAAGGGCCTCGACGCCCTCGTCCGCCACGACGCGGAGATGCGGGAGGCGAATCCGCAGTACCGGGGCGTGGACGCGAAGGCCCACGCCGAAATCAACGACTTCCGGCTGCTCTGCGACCGCCGCGCGTCGGAAATCGCCGCGCTGACCCGCCAGATGCGGGCATTCGCGCTGAATCTCGCCGCCAACGGCCAGAACGCCGACCCCAACATCGCCGCCATCCTCAAGGCCAAGGTCTCCTCGCTGCTGCCGCGCCAGGCCATCGCGGTGCACGGGACCCCGGACGCCCTCGCCACGGTCAACCAGGAGGTCGCCGCCCGCCTGCGCCCCGTCGCCGAGAAGATCGACGCCTTCCGCCGCAACCCCACGGCCACCATCGTCAAGCGCGACCTCGAAGCCCTCCAGACCGACATCGCCACGATGAAGGCGGCCCTCCAGGACATGCGCCGGAACGGCGTGGCGGTCCAAGGCGGCCGCATGGTGGTCCCCAAGGACATCCTCAAGGCCCTCGAAAACGAGGTCGCCCGCACCGAGGCGCTCTTCCAGACCGCCCGCAGGGAAGTGCGGGGGACGATCATCCGCAACTACCTCTCGACCGCGATGCACCTCTACAACCAGGACCCCTTCCTGGAAGCCGCCTGCCGCCGGTGGAGCCAGAGGGTCGGCACGATGCTGGACCGCCGCAACGAGTTCATGGTGGCGATGGACCACCTCGCCGACGCCGTGCTCGACCCCGCCAAGACGACCGAACAGCTCAACGCCCTCGCCACCACGCTCTGCCAGAAGGCCACGAGCCTCTACAACGCCGCGATCGAGGTTCCGAAGCAGTTTCCCCCCGCCCAACAGAACTTCGCCGACATGGTCCAGCACATCAAGGGCGTCACGGTCATGGTCGCCGAATTCGTGGACATCATCTGCAAGCTCCGCGCCGCCGACCGCTTCTTCACCGGCGCGGAGGCGATGGCGGTGTTCAAGGGCGAGCTCTCCGTCTCGTCGGTCGTCGAGGCCCGCGCGCGCGGCCTGCAGGACTCGGACGTGGACCCGGCCAACGAGGACGCCAACATCGTCTCGGACCGCCCCCTCGCCACCGGCTCCGGCGGCACGGTCTACGAGCTGGAGCGCGCCGACGGCACGCCCGTCATCTTCAAGGGCGAGACGGACAGCCGCACCGGGCTCGACTCCACCGCCGTGGGCGGCGGCGCGAACTTCGACCCGCTGCAGAAGACCTTCAACCTCAACTTCGCCTCCAAGAAGGCGGCCGAAGCCCTGGGCATGGGCGGGCTGATCGTCCGCTACTCCGCCGGCGTCCACAACGGCGTCTTCGGCTTCTACATGGAGAAGGCCCGGGGCGCCACCGCCAAGGATTGGCTCGCCGGCCGCTACTCCCCCGACGACGGCCTCACCGCCGACGAAGTCCGCAAGCTCCCCGCCCACGAGGCCCGGCGGGTCAAGGGCGAAATCAAGCGCCAGCTCAACCGCCTGCAGTGGCTCGACCTCGTGACCGGCCAGGCGGACCGCCACGAATGCAACTACTTCATCCACGTCGACCGCACGACCCACGCCGTCACCGTCAAGGGCATCGACAACGACGCCGGCTACTCCCAGTACCGCACCGGCGCGATGAAATGGACCTTCGACAAAAGCCGCTCCAACGTCTTGCGCTCGCAGGTGGCGGAAATCGCCAAAAAGATCGACCCCGCCAACGAACAAGCCCTCGCCCAGCGCCTCCTCCAGGACCCCGGCATCGTCAAACGGCTCAACGGCACCCTCGACGTCGACGCCCCGCGGCTCGCCGACAAGACCCTCACCCTCGCGGTCACGCGCGTGACGGGCGCCCAGACCCTGGCCATCCCGGACAAGATCGACCGCGAAGCCTACGACGCCATCGTCGCCCTCAAGGAAGGCCCGCGGCGCCAGGCCTACCTCGACTCCATCCGCCCGCGCCTCTCGGAAGCCAGCTACAACGCGGCCGTCAGCCGCCTGGACGACGTCATCGCCCAAGCCGAACGCCTCCGCGCCGAGAACAAGGTCGTCGACACCGACGCCTGGGCCGACGTGCAGGAAACGCCCCGCGGCAGCGGCAAGCTCGCCGCCCGCAAACTCGACAACACGGAAAAGTGCATCGGCGGCGACATCGCCAAGGAAGCCCGCCGCGCCTACTGCCCCTCCATCTACGCCCGCGACGGCTTCGAAAAACTCTTCCGCTGACAACCCCGCCCGCCGGAGGGACAGGACACGATGGACATCCAGACGGTCGGAACGGATGCTTTCGAGATGGACTGCGTCCGGTTCGGGAACGGGCCGCGGCCTTTCGTGATCCTGCCGGGGCTCGCCGTGCAGAGCGTGCTGGCGTCGGCGGATGCGGTCGCGGCGGCGTACAAACCGTTCACGGAGGATTTCACCGTCTGGCTGTTCGACCCGCGCAAGGACCTCCCTCCGGGGTACGCCGTGCGGGACATGTCGCGGGACACCGCCGCGGCCATGCGGTTCCCGGGACGACCGCGTGTTCGGGGATGGTGCCGCCGTCGAAATCGCGTCGGCAATCCCCGGTGCCGGACTGCACCTGTACGACGGCCACGGCCACGCCCTCTACGACACCGCGCCCGATTTCGGCGCCCGGATGCTGGAGTTCTTCCGTCGGGCATGAACACGGCCGGGGAATGCGGGGGAAGTTTTTGCGGGAGCGTTGCGGAAGAGGGCGGCAGGGTGGATTCCGGGCGCGGAAAAGTTTTCGGTTCTTCGGAAATGATAGTGGGCGGGGAGGATGGCCGAGAGAGCGTGGAGAGATATTTGGGAGAATGGAGAGCGCGCGAGCATTCGCCCCCCTCCGAGAGGGGGGTGCCGCCCGCAGGAAGATGGCTTATG
>JAFYAC010000167.1 GCA_017540905.1 Kiritimatiellia bacterium
TCCTCTGCCTGCGGCGCAAACACGGAGCGCGCGGAGGAAGGAGACACGGAGGTTGCCGGGAGGGGGCTTCGCTCCGACGGCATCTTTTCTTTCTCTGTCTTGGCCTCCGGAAAAGTGTTTGGGGTGTGTTTTCGGAGCGTATCCCCCTCTGGCAAACTCCACCTCCAAAAACCCTCCGTGCCTCCTTCCTCCGTCCCCTCCGTGTTTCGCGCCGCGAGCCGGTTTTCCAAAGAATCATCCTTAACTGATCGGCATTCCGGGCAGTCCCCTGCCCGCCGTGCGAAAGGGATGTGGCATGAAGGCTCATGTGAATCTTTCCATGCGCTTAACGGGCGCACGGCGGCGAAGGGACTCGCCGCCCTACCCGAAAATATGCGAAAGAATGGACTTTACGCGGTACCAGAGCGGTTCAAGAAAAAGTCTCTCCGCATTTTGGGAGGTGCGGCTTTCAGCCGCGCCCTGACCAATGGAGCGCGGGAGGGAAAGAGGCAACCAGGACATGCCGAGAGATCGTGGAGAGCTATTGGGAGAATGGAGAGTGCGCGAGCATTCGCCCCCCTCCGAGAGGGGGGTGCCGCCCGGAGGAAGATGGCTTGTGGATTGCGAGTGCGGAGCGGAAGGACAGGGCGGCGGGGGGAGTACTGCGGGCGGCCGTCGAGACAGGCTTTCGCATGGTCCATCCGCGGAGGGATTGTGCTCTCCATGGGGCGTGACGCACTTCAGCGCGAAAAAATGGCGACGCAATGGGGTTGTCAGGTGAAAACCTTGTCTTTTGCATGGTGGGGCTGGCCGGTAGGGGCCGACCTCCGGGCGGCCCGGCATGGGCTATCCTTTCGCACGGCCTGCCCGGAGGTCGGGCCCTACCGGAGGGAGCACCAGACAAGAAGTCGCAAGGTTTTCACCTGACAACTCCAATGGGCCGAGGCCACACTGTTTCTTGAACCGCTCAAATGCCGCGCAAAGAGTTGTCATACAAAACCTCTTCCCTCCGTGCGCCCCTTTCGCGGCCCGAATGCGGAATTGACTTTGCCGGTGCCCCAACGCATGATGCTTGCGTTTTCCTGGCATCGTGCGGGGAACAAACCACAATTCAACAAAGAAGGACGGACAAGATGAAGAAGATTTGGATTTCGATGGTGGCGGGTACGGTGCTGTGCGCCGGGTTGGCGGCCGGTTGCGGCAAGGCCGATGCGCCCGCGGACGCGGAAGGCACGGCGTCGGCGGCGATGTCGGCGCCAGCCAAGGCCCTTACGCCGCGCGAAGAAGCGAAGGCGTCGGTGGATGCGGCCATCGCCGCGGTGAAGGAAGGCCGCCTGGGCGACGTGTACGGGATGCTCCCGGAGAGCTACCAGAACGACATCTCCGGCGTGGTCCGCGCCTACGCCGCCAAGATCGACCGCCCGCTCTACGACCAGGGCGCGAAGCTCCTCGCCGCCGCCGGCGACCTCATCGCGGCCCAGGCGCCAAACCTGATGGAGCTTCTCGGCAATCCCGCCGCTCTCGGGCTGGAGCTGGATCTGCCCGACGCGGTGGACACGGACCAGGTCTCGGCCGACCAGATCCGCCAGGCGGGCGAATGGATTTCCAGCGTGGCCAAGAGCCTCAGCTACGACGATTTCGCCGCGGGGAACATCCGTCCGCTCCTGTCGAATCCGCTGACCGCGGGGCTCCTGTCGGAGGGCATCGCCCAGTTGCCTTCGGACGCCATCGCGTGCGCCTTCGCGGACGACACCGCCGCGGCGCAGCCGGACGGCATCATCCCGCTCCGCCTCACGACGCGGGCCTCGGAGGAGGACGAGCCGGAGACGGAGGATGTCCAGTTCGTGAAGGTCGAAGGCAAGTGGGTTCCCTTGGAGATGAGCCAGGGTTGGGCCGATGCGGTCCAAACGGCGATGGCCGGGGCCCAGGAATTCGAAATCGACGCCTCCGCCCGCCAGATGGCCGACACGCTCGCCCCGGTGCTCACCCGCACGCTCGAGTCGCTCAAGTCCGCCCAATCCGCCCAGGAGCTCCAGGCCCAGGCGATGGGCGCCGTGATGACCATCGGGATGATGATGCAGCAGTAAGCGCCCCGCAAGACAGGCGTACATCTCCCACGAAAGGCATGGCGGGACGTTTGGTTCCCGCCATGCGTTTTTTTTGGGGGGGCTTTCGACCACGCGGCAGCCGCGCTGCGTCGAGGGGGGCGCAGGAAAACAGTTCGGGGAAGCGCCGCATGCTTCACGGCACTTCCCCGAAGCCCGCCGGGCGTTCGCCGGCCGGGAACCGGCTGGCGCTGAGGCCTAGACCTTCACGTTCTCCGCCTTGGTGGCGCGGCCGGGCTTGATCTCGATTTCGCCCTTGGAGATGGCGCCGACGGGGCAGACCAGGGCGCAGAGGTGGCAGCCGACGCACTTCTCGTGGTCGCAGAAGGGGCGGCGGTCCGCCTCGTCCCACTTCATGGCCTGGTGCGCGCCGTCGTAGCAGCTGATGTAGCAGCGCCCGCAGCCGACGCACGCGTCGGAGTCGATCTCGGGATAGACGATGTAGTCGCGGTTGAGTTCCTCCGCCGGGATGATGTTGGCGGTGGCCCGCCCGACGAGGTCCTGCAGGCGGTCGACGCCCTTCTCGGCCATGAAGTGCATCAGGCCGTTCTTGAGGTCCTCGACGACCCGGTAGCCGTACTGCATGACGGAGGTCGTCATCTGCAGGGTCGTGGCGCCCAGCAGGATGAACTCCGCCGCGTCTTCCCACGTCTCGATGCCGCCGATGCCGGAGATCGCCAGGTCCTTGAGCCGCGGGTCGGCGCGCATCTGCTGGATGAACCGCAGGGCGACCGGCTTGACGGCCTTGCCGGAGTAGCCGGAGATGGAGGACTTGCCGTCGACGATCGGCATGCCGATTTCGCGGGCGAGATCGACGTTGCAGACGGACTTGATGGTGTTGATGGCCGCGATGCCGTCGGCGCCGCCTTCGAGGGAGGCGATGGCGACCGGCACCATGTCGGTGATGTTGGGGGTCATCTTGGCGAGGACGGGCAGCTTGGAGCCGCGCTTGACGGCCGCGCAGTACTTCCGGCACAGGTCGGGGTTGGACCCGACGTCGGAGCCCATGGCGTGGGACGTCATCTGCGGGCAGGAGAAGTTGAGCTCGAGCATGTCGGCGCCGGCTTCTTCGGCGAGGCGGGCGAGTTCCTCCCAGGTGGCCTCGTCGTTGCCCATGATGGAGGCGATGAGGACCTTGTCCGGGTACTCGGCCTTGAGCCGCCGGATGTCGGCGAGATTCTGCTCGAGCGGATGCTCGGCGATCTGCTCCATGTTCTTGAAGCCGACGAAGGGGGTGCATTCCTTGTCGAGCTTGTCGAAGCGGGGGGAGACCTCGTCGATGAAGTAGCTCTTGGGGCCGATGGTCTTGAAGACCACGCCGCCGAAGCCGGTGTTGTAGGCCTTCTTGCACATCTCGTAGCAGTTGCCGACCGGCGAGGACGACAGGCAGAAGGGGTTCTCGAAATGCACCCCCAGGAACTCGACGGACAAATCTTTCTTGATCATCTCACTTTCCTCCCAGCTCTTCGTCGATGAGGGCCGCCGCGCGCTTCGCTCCCGCGACC
>JAFYAC010000168.1 GCA_017540905.1 Kiritimatiellia bacterium
GAGGGGTCGAAGGGATCGAGGAAGCCGCGGGCGGCCACCATCGCGCGGAGGGCGTCCAGGGCGATGCGGGGGTAGCGGTCGTCGCCCATGACCGCGCGGGCGAGGGCGGGGTCGGCGAACTTGAAGTCGGGCAGGAAGACGTCGGCCAGCTCCGCCTGGCGCGCGACGAGGTCCGCGCTTTCGTAGCCGGAGGAGTTCCAGAGGAAGGGAATGGTTTCGCCTTCGCCGCGCAGCCGACGGCAGAGGAGCTCGATGTGCGGCCAGTAGTGTCCCGGGGTGACGAAGTTGAGGTTGTGGACGCCCTGCGAGACGAGGTCGAGGGCGAGCGAGTGGAAACCTTCGGCGTCCAGGACGCGTCCGGGCGTGCGTCCGGAGGAAATCTGCCAGTTCTGGCAGAAGAAGCAGTGGCACGCGCAGCCGGAAAAGAAGATGGCTCCGCTGCCGCGCTTGCCCGTGAAGCACGGTTCCTCGCCGAAATGCGGGCCCGCGGAGGCAATGCGCAGGACGGCGCTTTCGCCGCAGGCTCCGGGCCGGCCGGAGGTGCGGTCGGCGCCGCAGGCGCGGGGACAGAGGGTGCAGGCGCCGTAGGCGCGCATGGGGTCTGGATGGGGGGAGGACATTCGCCGGAGAGTACGCCGAGGAGGGTGCGGTGTCGGGTGGGCGGACGGGCCTGAAGGGGGCTCAGGCGGCCTATTCCTCCACTTCGACGCGGAGGTGGTCCATGATGAACTGGCGGCGGTCGGGGGTGTTGCCGCCCATGTAGAAGCGCAGGATCGGCGAGATGGTCGGTTCCTGGAATTTTTCGACGCGCACCGGCGTCAGCCGCATCTTGGGGCCGATGAAGGCCTTGAATTCGCCGGGGGATATTTCGCCGAGGCCTTTGAACCGGGTGGTCTCGGAGCCGCGCAGGGATTTCTGGGCGGCGTCGCGCTCGGCCTCGGTGTAGCAGTAGCGGGTCTCCTTCTTGTTGCGGACGCGGAAGAGCGGGGTCTCCAGGATCCAGAGGCGCCCGGAGTAGACCAGCGGCGCGAAGAAGCGCAGGAAGAAGGTCAGCAGGAGGTTGCGGATGTGCAGGCCGTCGACATCGGCGTCGGTGGCCATGATGACCTTTCCGAAGCGCAGGCCGGAGGTGGAGTCTTCGATGTTCAGCGCGCGCATGAGGTTGTAGAGTTCTTCGTTCTCGTACATGGCGGCGCGCGTCTTTTCGGCGACGTTGAGGGGCTTTCCGCGCAGGGTGAAGACGCCCTGGGTGTTGACGTTGCGGGTCTGGGTGATGGAACCGGCCGCGGAGAGGCCTTCGGTGATGAAGATCATGGATTCTTCGCCGCGGTGGCGCTTGGGGTCGAGGTGGACCTTGCAGTCCTTCAGCTGCGGGATGCGCAGGGATACGGCCTTGGAACGCTCGCGGGCCAGCTTCTTGACGGTCTGGAGTTCCTTGCGGACGGCGCGGGTCTCCTCGATTTTCTTGACGAGGATGTCGGCGGCCTCGGGGTTGCGGTGGAGGAGGTCCTCGACGATGTCGCGGATCCTGGCGACGAGGTCGGAGCGGATTTCGGTGTTGCCGAGCTTGTTCTTGGTCTGGCCCTCGAACTGCGGCTCCTGGATGCGGATGGAGATGGCGCCGGCGATGGATTCGCGGACTTCGTCGCCGTCGTACTTGGCCTTGGCGTATTCGTTGACGCCCTTGAGGAGTCCTTCGCGGAAGGCGGACAGGTGGGTGCCGCCGTCGGAGGTGTACTGGCCGTTGACGAAGGAGAAGAAGGTCTCGCTGTAGCGGTTGGTGTTGGTGAAGGCGAGTTCGAGGGTGGGGGAGCTGTAGCGGAGGGGCGGGTACAAGCCTTCGTCGCCGATCTCGTCGAGCAGGACGTCCACGAGGCCGTTCTCGGAGAGGTATTCCTCACCGTTGCAGACGATCTTCAGTCCCGGCTGCAGGCAGGCGCACAGGCGCAGGCGCTTGCTGACGTGCTCGGGCAGGAAGTCGGTCCCGGGGAAGATGTCGGCGTCGGGCGTGAACTCGATAAGCGTGCCGTCGGGTTCCTTGGGGCACTTGCCGGAGGATTGCGACTTGAGGACGCCGCGCTCGAAGACCGCCTCCGCGTACTCGCCGCCGCGGTGGGAGCGGACCCGGAAATGCGAGGAGAGCGCGTTGACGGCCTTGGTGCCGACGCCGTTGAGTCCGGCGGAGAACTGGAAGACGTCGTCGTTGTACTTGGCGCCGGTGTTGATGCGCGAGACGCAGTCGACGACCTTGCCGAGGGGAATGCCGCGGCCGTAGTCGCGGACGGTGACGTCGTGGCCGGCGATGGTGATGTCGATGCGCTTGCCGCAGCCCATGATGAACTCGTCGATGGAGTTGTCGACGACTTCCTTGAGCAGGATGTAGATGCCGTCGTCGTACTGGGTGCCGTTGCCGAGGCGCCCGATGTACATGCCGATGCGCTTGCGGATGTGCTCCAGCGAGGAAAGGGTCTGGATCTTGGATTCGTCGTAGATGGGTTTCGGTTTGGCCATATCGGGACAAGGAAAGCACAATCCGCGCCGGATTGCAAAGCGGAAGCGTCCGCGCGACCGCGCGAGCCGTGGGCGGGTGTGGGGGAAAAGGGTGAGGGTGAACTCCGATCAGGCAAGAATTCCCCGTTTGAAAACGGGCCCGCGGCGCGAAACACGGAGCGAGCGGAGGACGGAGACACGGAGTTGTTTTGATGGGGTGTTTGTTGGAAGAACCTTCGCGCCCGAAAAACACCGGGCAAACGCTTGAGCGGGACGTTTGGGGACGCGAGAAGCTTCCTCCCGGCAAAATCTCCGTTGCGCTCGCCACGGGGAGGGACGCGCTTCTGCGCGTCCACGGGGAGCAGCGACGCAATGGGGGGAGGGCAAGGAAAAACCTGTCTTTTGCATGGTGCGGCCGGCCGGTAGGGGCCGACCTCCGGGCGGCCCATCATGGGCCATCCTGCCGCACGGCCCGCCCGGAGGTCGGGCCCTACCGAATGGAAGGCCCGACAAGAAATCGCAAAAAGGATGCCGCCGGAGCAAAGCCTCCTTCCGGCCGCCTCCGTGTCTCTCTGATCGGCTTTCGGAGCTATCCAGCCCCAGTAAGTCAAAGGGAGGAGTGAGGGATGTTCATGAGGGGGAGATGGTGGAAAAATATGAGGAATTGAGAGTATTTTCCTTGATATCGCGAATTGGGGACGGAGGAGGGAGGGGGGGAGAGGGGCAGGAGGGAATGCTGGTCAGACAAGCTTCGTCCACACATGGGACAAGCCCGCTCGCTTTCCTTTCTCTTCTGCCTGCGGCGCAAAACACGGAGCGCGCGGAGGAAGGAGACATGGAGGTTTTGCAGGGAGGAGCTTCACGCTTCCAAAAACGTCCCGTCCAGCGTTTGTCCGGCGTTTTCCGGGTGCGAAGTCTCCTCCAACAAACGCTCCATCCAAAAACTCTCCGTGTCTCCGTGCCTCCTTCCCCTCCGTGTTTGGCGCCGCAGGCCCCTCCCTCAAGGGAAAATCCTTATCTGATCGGCATTCGGAGCAGGCGCGATCAGGCGGGGAAGACGAAGCGGTAGGCGGGGAAGGTGAGGTAGGGG
>JAFYAC010000169.1 GCA_017540905.1 Kiritimatiellia bacterium
GTTCCTTGCGGTCGGCCACGCGCTCGGTGGAGTCGGCCAGCGTGGCCATTTCGTCGAGGACCGACGCCTTGGTCCGGCAGGCGAGGCGCGGGGCGATCCATTCCGGGCGGGTCAGCTCGGCCATGATGGGGGCGTCGGCGGACAGGTTGTGGCGCGGGGAGGCGCTGCGGCGGTGGAAGGAGGCCAGGTCCTTTTCGTCGAGGTTCAACACGTGCGCCGAGGCCCATTCGTCGATGTCGTGGTGGCGGAAGTGCAGGTGGCCGCCTTGGCGCAGGCAGGGGATGTCGCCGCGGCGGGCGAGCTCCTCCAGCGCCTTCTCCTGCATGCTCAGGTATTCGGCGGCTTCGGCAAGGTTGAACACTCGGAATGGCATGGCTAAATCTTCAGGAGTCCCGTTACGTAGCAGAGAAGGAGGAGGACGCAGGCGGCGAGCAGCCCGGCGGTCGCCTTCGGGAACGGGCTTCCGTCGGCGCGGCGCCGGAGAATCTTGGAATACAGGGCCCCGGCCCCGGCGAGCAGCGTCAGCAACAGGGAGAGAGAGAAGAACAGGTGGTTCTTCCACAGGGTGTCCATCGGCCCGGCGCCCGGCGAGCCGGATCCGTGCGCGGCGCTCTTGCCCACCAGCGGCAGGATCATGCACAAGAACAGGAACAGCAGCCCGAAAACCACCGACAGGACGTTGCCGGCGCGCGGGGCCGCCAGCATCCGCGCCAAGGCGGCCAGCGCCGCGCGCGGGGGGGAGGAGGGCTGTTCGGGGGTTTTCATGCGGGGACATTCTTTCCACAATTCGCCCGCGGGTTCAAGAAAAAGCGTGGGGGGAAGCGGGATTGGGGCTTGCCGGGCAAGGGTCCGGCAGGGTAGGATGGCGGCATGAAGGCGAGGAGGTGTTTGCATTGGGGGCTGTTGGCGGGGTGGCTCGCGGCATTGGGCGCGGCGGGGGCCCTGGCGCGGGAACCGGACGCCATCCGGCGGCTGGACCCGCAACGGGAGCCGAAGATGGCGCAACGCATCGAGATGTGGCGGGAGCGCCTGGACGAGTCGCTCCGGGAACGCTACAATTTCGCCTGGTGCATCGCGCGGGTCGAGGGGCTCGCGAGGCGGGAATACATCGCCCACAGCGGGCTCGGCGGCCCGGAAGACCTCTCCGAAGAGGCCTGGAACCGGGTGCGGGCGGTCGTTTCGCCGGACGTGCCGGAGGAGGCCCGCCACTACAGGACGCTTTGCGTGAACAGGCGGAACCAGATCGACGGGGACGACTGCTGGGACAGGGACCAGGACACGGAGTTCAAGATCCTGGAGGCCCTCACCGCGCGGTTGCCGGACCGCCAGGCGGCCGGCACCGTGGTGCTCTTCACGGACCTTCCGCCCTGCGCCAGCTGCCGGCTGGTCATCGGGGCGTTCCTGGACCGCTATCCGAACATCCGGCTGGAGGTGTTGTACAAATGAGCGAGGAGCGCGCGATGGACGATGCGGCGATGCGGACGGAACTGGAATACCTGCGGTTGCGGTGCGGCATCCTCGAGCAGGTGGACCGCGACATGTTCGGACGGGGCCTGCCTGCCGGCGCCGCCTGCGGCAGGGCGGAAGAGGCGTTCGGGGCGTCGCGGGACACGTGGCGCTGGAGCGTGTTGCTGGGCGTGCTGGCCCGCCGCGGCCGGGAGGCGCTGGCGCGGTGGGATGCCGAGGCCGCGGCGGTGCGGTCGTGGATGGAATCGAAGGACTTCGCGGCCCTGCCGGTACGCGTGCGGGAGCAGGTGGAACGGGATTGGCGGGCGGGAGCCGGCGGCGGGGACCCCGCATCCCCGCCCCGCGAAATTCGTTGAAATCCGCCCCGGCGCATGGATAATGCCCCCGATTCAACGCGAAAGGACCCCACCATGGACATCCAGACCCTCTTCGCCGACCGCATCGGCGGCGCCGCCTTCGGCAAGGACACCGCCATCTACAAATTCGAGAAGATCAAGCGCGCCAAGCGCGCCGCCCTCGCCGCGCACCCCGAGCGCGAGATGCTGGACTTCGGCGTCGGCGAGCCCGACCAGATGGCCCCCCGCCCGATCCGCCAGGCCCTGAAGAAAGCCGTCGACGACCCCGCCAACCGCGGCTACGCCGACAACGGCATCGCGGCCTTCAAGGAAGCCGCCGCCGCCTACATGGCGGGTTTCTTCGGCGTCACGGACCTCGACCCGGCGACCGAGATCAACCACACCATCGGCTCCAAGCCCGCCCTCGCCATGCTGCCGACCTGCTTCGTCAACCCCGGCGACGCCGTCCTCGCGACGACCCCCGGCTACCCCGTCCTCGCGACCCACGCCCGCTACCTCGGCGGCACCGTCATCCCGGTTCCCCTCCTCGCGAAAAACCGCTTCTTCCCCGACATCAAGGCCCTCGAAAAGCAGGACCTCTCCCGCGCCAAGCTCTTCTATGTCAACTATCCCAACAACCCGACCGGCGCCGCCGCGACGGCGGACTTCTTCGACGAACTGATCGCCTTCGCAAACCGCCACAACATCCTGATTGTCCAGGACGCCGCCTACGCCACCCTCGTCTACGGCCGCGACCGCCTTTCCATCCTCTCGCGCCCGGGCGGCAAGGAAGCGGCGATCGAGCTGCACTCCATGAGCAAGAGCTACAACATGACCGGCTGGCGCCTCGGCTTCGTGGCGGGCTCCGCGCCGGCGGTGAAGGCCGTCGCGACGGTCAAGGACAACATCGACAGCGGCCAGTTCAAGGCCATCCAGGTGGCGGCCTGCGCGGGCATCGCGGACCTGCGCCTCTCCGAGAAGATCCGCGCCCACTACCAGCGCCGCCTGCGCCGGATGATGCGCATCCTGAAGGCGGCGGGCTTCAAGGCCCGGATGCCCGGCGGCACCTTCTACCTCTACGTCCCGGCGCCGAAGGGCACGGCGGACGGCCGCACCTTCGCGACCGCCGAAGACGCCGCGCAGTACCTCATCACCGAATGCAGCATCTCGACCGTCCCGTGGGACGACGCGGGCGCCTACCTCCGCTTCGGGGCGACCTTCGAATCCGCGGGCCCGCGCGACGACGCGCGCGTCCTCGACGAACTCGCCCGCCGCCTCGCCACCGCCAACCTCGTCTTCTGACCCCGAAAGGCCCTCCGCCATGCAACCCAACCTCCTCATCACCCGCGGCACCCAACTGACCGTCTACCTCGACAACCGGCACGGCACCTTGGGCGACCTCGCCTCCTTCCTCGGCCGCAACGGCGTGAACATCTATGGCCTGGCGGTCGCCGTCACGGGCGAAGGCCACGGCCACGCCCGTCTGATCGTCTCCGACACCGAGAAAGCCCGGCAGCTGATCGAAGACTCCAACGAACTCGTCGCCGCGACCGACGTCTTGCTGGTGCACGCCGACAACACCCCCGGCGAACTCGGGCGCGTCCTCAAGCGGATGGCGGAAGCGGAAGTGAACATCGAATACGCCTACGTCATG
>JAFYAC010000170.1 GCA_017540905.1 Kiritimatiellia bacterium
CGATGCGGCGCCCGCGGCCCCCGCCGCCACCGCGCCCGCCACGGTCTATTTCACGCACGACATCTCGCCGGAAGGCCTGCAAAAGGCCTACAAGGCGCTCGGCCGTCCGCTGGAGGGGCGGAAAGTCGCGGTCAAGATTTCCACCGGCGAGGCCGGCAACACGAACTACCTCCAGCCCGCGCTCATCGGCCCGCTGGTGCAGTCGCTCGGCGCCGACATCGTCGAGTGCAACACCGCCTACGGCGGCTCGCGCCAGGAGACGGCCAAGCACCGCCGGACCATCGAGGAGCACGGCTTCGACGCCATCGCGCCCGTCGTCATCATGGACGAGTTCGCCGAGACGGAGATCCCCTGCCCGGCGGGCTCCGTCCACCTGGAGCGGGATTTGATCGGCGCGGCCTTCACGAACTACACGGGCTTCGTCATCCTCAACCACTTCAAGGGGCACCAGATGGGCGGGTTCGGCGGGGCGCTGAAGAACCTCTCCATCGGCGTCGCCTCCACCGCCGGCAAGGCGCGCATCCACTCCGCGGGCAAGACCGACGACGCGGGCAAGGTCTGGGGCGACCTGCCGCCGCAGACCGACTTCATCGAATCGATGGCCGAGGCCGCCGGCGCCGTGGTCAACTGCATGGGCGACCGGGCCGTCTACATCAGCGTGATGAACAACCTCTCCATCGACTGCGACTGCAACGGCCACCCGGCGAAGCCCGAGATGGCGGACGTGGGCATCCTCGCCTCGCTCGACCCCGTCGCGCTCGACGCCGCCTGCGTTGCCCTCGTCTACGCCTCCGACCCGGCGACGAGCGCCTCCCTCCGCGAGCGCATGGAAACGCGCCTCGGCCCGCACATCCTCGACCACGCCGAAGCCCTCGGCTACGGCCAAAAAGCCTTCCGCCTCGTCTCCCTCGACGGCGGCGAACCGCCCTCCGTCCAGCGCGTCGACGCCAGGGAAGAATAGACGCACTTAGCGAACTTTGCGTGAGCTAAATCCCCCCTCAACCAAAACCCCAAAACCAAAAGGAAACTCCATGAGCTACACATTCCACGTCCCCACCAAAGTCCTCTTCGGCCCCGGCACGCTGAAGAAACTCCACGAAGAACAACTGCCCGGCAAGAAGGCGCTCGTCGTCATCTCCAACGGCAAATCCGTCCGCTCCAACGGCTACCTCGCCGCGCTGGAGGCCGAACTCGACGCCGCGGGCGTCGCGCACGTCCTCTTCGACAAGATCCAGGCCAACCCCCTCGAACCCACCGTCCAGGAGGGCGTCGAGTTCGGCCGCGCCGCGGGCGTCGATTTCGTCATCGGCCTCGGCGGCGGCTCCGTGATGGACGCCGCGAAAGCCATCGCCGCCATGATCCCCCAGCAGGGCGGCCGCGTCTGGGACTACATGGCCACCGGCACCGGCGAGCACCGGCCCTTCAACGCCCCCCTCCTGCCCTTCGTCGCCATTACCACCAGCGCCGGCACGGGCTCCGAAGTCGACGCCGGCTCCGTCATCACCAGCCCCGTCACCCACGAAAAGGGCGCCTTCTTCTCCCAGTGCCCCGTCCTCGCGGTCGTGGACCCCGAACTCATGCTCACCGTCCCGCCCAAATTCACCGCCTACCAGGGCTTCGACGCCCTCTTCCACAACACCGAAGGCTACATCTCCAAGGTCGCCAACGAAATGGGCGCCATGGTCGAACTCGAGGCCATCCGCCTCCTCGGCAAGTGGCTCCCCGTCGCCGTCGCCGACGGCGCCAACCTCGAAGCCCGCACCCAGGTCGCCTTCGCCAACACCCTCGGCGGCTACTCCATGGACGTCACCACCTGCACCAGCGAACACGCCATCGAGCACGCCCTCTCCGGCGAGCACCAGGACCTTCCGCACGGCGCGGGCCTCGTCATGATCTCCCTCGCCTACTACAAGACCTTCATCGACCGCGGCGACTGCCCGGCGAAATTCATCGACATGGCCCGCGCCCTCGGCATGGCGGACGCCAACAAGCCCGAAGACTTCCTCACCGCCCTCGCCGCCCTCCAGAAGGCCTGCGGCGTCGGCGACCTCAGGATGTCCGACTGGGGCATCCGCGAAGACGAACTCCCCGGCATGCCCGCGCTCGCCCGCAGCGCCGTCGGGGCCCTCTTCTCCGTCGACCCGTCGGAACTCTCCGACGACGACGTCCTCGCCATCCTGCGCGCGTCGTATCGCTAGTTCTTTTTTCCGTATTCCTACAAGGATTGCAAAGCATGAAAGACTCCCCGAAAATCGGCCTCGGCGCCAGGGCCTGGGGCAACGACGGCACCTTCGGCGCCGCCACGACCGCCGAGGGGCTCCGCCCCGTCTTCGCGGCCGGAGGCCGGCCATGACCGAAACGGAGAAGATGCTCGCGGGGAAGATCTACGATCCCATGGTCGACGAGATCATGGCCCCGCAGCTGCAGTGCATCGAGCGGCTCGCCGCGTTCAACGCGACGCTCCCCTCGCAGATGGAGCGCCGCATGGCGCTCCTGCGCGAGATGCTGGCCGAGTGCGGAGAGAACTGCTACGTCGAGCCGCCGCTGCGCGCCAACTGGGGCGGGCGGAACGTCCATTTCGGCGACGGCGTCTACGCCAACTTCAACCTGACCTGCGTCGACGACGCGGACATCTACGTCGGCTCGCACACGATGATCGGGCCGAACGTCACGATCTGCACCGCCGCGCATCCGCTCTCCCCCGCGCTCCGCGCGAAAGGACTGCAATACAACCGTCCCGTCCGCATCGGCGAGAACGTCTGGATCGGCGCCTGCGTGACGATCCTCCCGGGCGTCACCATCGGCGACGGCAGCGTGATCGGCGCAGGGTCGCTCGTCCTGCGGGACATCCCGCCCGGCGTCGTCGCCGCCGGCTCCCCGGCCCGCGTGATCCGCTCCGTCGAAGGCCGCGCGCACGACGAACCAGAGTCCGAAATTCCAACACCATCACCATGAACCACAACGGAAACTCCCCCATGCCATCCCCCGAAATCACCTGGATCGATCTCGAAAAGTGGCCCCGCAGGACCCATTTCGAGTCGTTCACCACCTACTCCCGCTGCATGATCCATGCGTCCGCCAAGATCGACGTGACGGCGCTGCACGGCGCGTGCAAGGCAACGGGCCGCCGCTTCTATCCGGCGATGATCGTCCTTGCCGCCGGATGGCACATCGCCCGGTTCTTCCGCGAGCTTCAGGCCCGCTGCGATGCGCCGGACGCGCTTTCCAGACCGGAAGGCGCCTCCCTTTCATGAACCCTTCGCGGACGTTGCGCGAAAACCCTTGTCCAGCCATGAAGCCGGTCCTCCACCTTCTCGCCATGACCTCCCTGCTCGCCGCCCGCGCAGCCGCCGCCGAGCCCGCCCCGCCGCCGGCCGCGGACGTGCACTGCCACTTCG
>JAFYAC010000171.1 GCA_017540905.1 Kiritimatiellia bacterium
AGGGGGCGCGGGACCTGCTGCCGGCGCTGCATCTGCGCGACACGGCGGTGACGGTGACGAACGCGGCGTGGGTTGCGCCGGCGTCGCCGCGGCTGGCGTCGAAGGTGCTCGAGCCGGGCGAGACGTGGAAACTGGAGGTCGGCCTCGACCGGTCGCTCTTCGACGGCGACGTGCGCGGGACGCCGTTCGGCGCAGTGCTGCGGATCACGGACGACGGCGGGGCCTCGAAGTGGCGCGTGGACGTTCCCTTGCAGGGCGCCGCCTCGGGCAAGACGTCCGACGAGGATGCCTGGCCCGGCGGCCTATGGATCGCGGAGGCGGCCTTCGACGAAATCCACTTCGCGGGCGACACCTCCGAAGCGTACACCCCCGCCGGCGGCACGCTCAAGGTCCGCATGCCCATGCACGTCGATGGGGAAGGCAACTTGCGCCTGCTCCAGCGCGTCGTGGTGGCGGGCTCGACCGCGGCCGACGGCTCCTTCGCCTACACCCTCTACGCCGGCGACGCCGCCGTCCCCGCCACCGCCCGCGAAACGATGCGAATCTCCTCGGCGGTGCTCCCCACCGAGCAGCCCGTCATACCACTCAAGGGCGGCGACTTCCGGCAGGGCCTCGCCATCTTCTCGTTCACCGTGGACGCCGACGGCGCGACCTCGCTCCTGCGCCACCCCACCCATCCCCAGCACGACGGCCTGCGCTGGGACTTCTCGACCCCGGCCCCGTCCGGCGACGACTTCGACAACTACAAGTCCACCGTCAAGCCGGAACTCTTCTCCGTCGGCAACATCATCTCCTTCCGGCTGGACCTCAACGGCGGCGAAGCCCCGTGGAATCCCGAAGAGGAGAAGACCGGCACCTGCACCTGGACCCTCGAAAACCTCCGCCGCGAAGGTCCCATCGCCATCAAGGGCCCCATGTCCATCCGCCGCATCGCCCCCCAGACCGACATCGTGCTGGAATGAACCCCAACCTTGCAATCAACATCATTTCAGGCCAAAATGATATAGATTCCTGTTTTGATGATGTAGATTCCGCAAGGGAGCAGCCATGAGAGCATTCGACTACAATACAAGCCTGCAAAAGTGGTTTACGCCGCAAATCGCGAAACTGACCGGCGCGTTGCGGGAATGCAAGGGCAAGCAGGCGCTCTTTCTCAAGGCGACCCCTGACGTGCTCGACACCCTGGTGGCGGTGGCCAAGGTCCAGAGCATGGCTTCGTCCAACCGCATCGAAGGCATATCCACCACCGACGCGCGGATCCGGGCGCTGGCGAAGGAGTCCGTGGTCCCGAAGAACCGCGCCGAGGAAGAAATCGCCGGCTACCGCGATGTCCTGGGCATGGTCCACGAGTCGCACGATGCCATTCCGCTGAACCCCAACGTGATCCTGCAGCTCCACCGCGACCTCTGTGCGCATCTCGGGCCGGGCGCCGGCGGGCATTGGAAAACCTCCGACAATGTCATCTCCCAAATCGATGCCGCGGGAAACCGCACCGTGCGGTTCCGCCCGCTGCCGGCCTTCGCGACGCCCGGGGCCGTCGAAAACCTCTGCACGGCCGCCAACGGGGCCGTTGTGGAAGGCACCTTCGATCCGCTGTACGTCCTCAGCCTGTTCGTCCTCGACTTCGTCTCCATCCATCCCTTCGACGACGGCAACGGGCGCATGAGCCGCCTGCTCACCCTGCTGTTGCTGTACCGCGCCGGGTATGTCGTCGGGCGCTACATCAGCCTCGAAAAGCTCATCGAAGACTCGAAGGAATCCTACTACGAGACCCTCCAGGCCTCCTCCGCGGGCTGGTTGCAGGGCAAAAACAACCCGACGCCCTTCGTGCGCTATCTGCTGGGCACTTTCCTCAAGGCCTATTCGCTTTTCGAAGACCGGGTGTCCGACGTCCTCCGCGAAAAGGCGACCAAGGAAGAACGCATCCGCCTCCTCTTCGAACGGACGCCCGTCCCGCTGAGCAAGCGCCAGATCCTCGAAGCCTGCCCGGACGTCAGCGCCGTCACGGTGGCGCGCGCCCTCAAAACCCTCCTCGACTCCGGCGCCATCCGCAAGCTCGGCGCCGGTCCCGCAACCTCCTACGCAAAGAACTGAAAGGGAAACCCCATGAACCAACGCCCCTCGCACCCGCAACTCTCCCGGCCACCGCATCTTTTCTCTTTTCTCTTTTCGCTTTTCACTGCGCTGGCGCTCTGCGCCAGCGCCCCCGCCGAGACGGTGACCATCTCCACCGCCGCCGACTGGGCCGCCTTCGCGGGGCGTGTCAACGCGGGCGAAACCACCCTCGGGGCCAGGATGGCCGCCAACGTCACGCTCGTGCAGTCTTCGCCGTTCGTCGGCACCGACCAGGCCCACGCCTACGCCGGCACGTTCGACGGCGACGGCCACATCCTCGCGGTCAACTGGCGCTTCACCGACGGCACGTCGTACGTGGCCCCCTTCCGGTTCGCCGATGCCTGCACCATCAAAAACCTCCATGTTGCCGGCTCCCTCGAATCCAACGGCAAATTCGTCGCCGGGTTCATCGGGGAGTGCATCCGGAATGTGGGCTCCCGCTACAATTACATCACCAACTGCCGCTCTTCCGTCGTCATCGCCTGCACCATCTCGGGCGATGCCACGAGCGGCGGCTTCGTCGGCCTTCTGGAAAACAGCGGCGCCAGCAGGCTCCAATTCAACGATTGCCTCTTCGACGGCTCGCTGCTGGGCCCCTCCGCCAACAGCTGCGGCGGGTTCACCGGCTACCGGCCGGCCTCCGCCTACGCCAAATACCACAACTGCCTCTTCGCCCCGGCGGAAGTCACGGTTTCCCCCGACGCCTCCTACACCTTCTCCCGCCCCGGCTACGACACGGTGGACAACTGCTACCGCATGCAGGCCTTCGGCGCGCCCCAGGGCGCCGACGCCTCCGGGCTCTCCGCCGAAGACATCGCGGCCAAGCTCGGCAACGCCTGGACCGTCGTGAACGGCCAGGTCGCGCTCGTCCTCTTCCCTCCCGACCCGCCCGCGCCCGCCGCCAACCGCTTCGCCTACCAGGGCGCCCTCAAGGACATCGCCGGCGCCCCCCTGACCGGCGAAAAGACCGTCGAATTCCGCATCTACGACACCGCCACCGGCGGCACCCCCCTCTGGGCGCGCCGGCTCACGGTCCTGTTGAACGAAAAGGGCCTCTTCAACGTCGGACTCTCCGACGACGCCGGCGAGCCGATCGAAGGCACCTCGACGAGCGATTCCCTGGCCGCCGTCGTGGCCCGCTCCTCCGCCACCACCCTCTA
>JAFYAC010000172.1 GCA_017540905.1 Kiritimatiellia bacterium
ACTTCGCCATCGGCCCTGCGGTCCCCGACATGACCCTCATCCTCGACGTCAACGTCACCCTGGGCCTCCAACGCTGCGCCAAACGCCAGCACGGCGGCAAGGCCCAATACGACCGCATCGAAAGCGAAGCCCTGGACTTCCACGAACGCGTCCGCCAAGGCTACCTCGCCCTGGCCCGCCTCAACCCGACCCGCTACCGCGTCATCGACGCCATGCGCCCCGCCGACCTCGTCGCCGCCGACCTCTGGCAAACCGTCTCCTCCGCCTTCTTCCCCTGATTGCCCCGCCTCCCTTGTCGGAGCTCGGCCGCCCCGCCCGCTTCACTGGGGGCTCGGGGGCTCCGCCCCCGTCCTTTGCCCCTACTCCCTCCTCCCTCTCCCCTCCCTCCTGTCCCTGTCTTGCCGGGCGGCCCCCGTGCCGCCCCCCATCCTCTTTCCTTCCCGCCCGCGCAGCGGGCGCACCGCATCTTGTCACTTTTCACTTTTCACTGCTATACTCCCGCGCATGAAGCACCGCATCTTCTCCATCATCCAGATCGGCCGGCGCGGCGACATCCCGAGCATCGCCTTCGACTACGTCCTCACGCTCAACATCGCGCTGAACATCCTCGTCCTCGTCCTCGGGACCTTCGACGGACTGGCCGCGCACGCCCGCGCCTTCCGCGCCGTCGAAGTCGCCACCACCCTCTTCTTCTGCGCCGAATACCTCCTCCGCCTCTGGACCGCCGACCTCCTCTACCGCAACCACCACCCCCTCGCCGCCCGCCTGCGCTACGTCTTCTCCTTCGACGGCCTCGTCGCGCTCTTCACCATCCTCCCCGTCTTCTTCTTCCGCGGCGTCGTCGCCTTCCGCATGCTGCGCGTCGTGCGGATCCTCCACCTCTTCCGGCTGAACGCCCGCTACGACTCCTTCAACGTCATCACCTCCGTCCTCCAGGAAAAGAGCCGCCAGATCCTCTCCTCCCTCTTCATCATCTTCGTCCTGATGGTGGCCGGCAGCATCTGCATGTACAACGCCGAGCACGCCGCCCAGCCCGAAGTCTTCAGGAACGCCTTTTCCGGCTTCTGGTGGAGCGTCTCGACGACCCTGACCATCGGCTACGGCGACATCTACCCCGTGACCCCCTCGGGCACCGTCCTGGCGATCTTCCTGGGCTTCCTTGGCGTGGGCGCGGTGGCCATCCCGACGGGCATCATCAGCGCGGGCTTCGTCGAAAAATTCACCCGCGCCGAGAACGCCGTCAAGCGCTTCCACGACGTCTCCGCCATCGGCGAAATCCGCATCGCGCCGGACAGCGAACTCAGCGGCAAGGCCATCGACGACCTCCGCCGCTCCTACGGCATGACCGTCTACCTCGTCGTCCGCGGCGACCTCTCCGTCCTCCCCGAAAGCACCCTCACCGTCACCCCCGGCGACATCCTCATCCTCAAATCCGAAAAACTCGCCAAGCCCGGGGCCTGACCCGCCCTATATGCGGATCAGGATGAGCACCACCGTCGCGATGGCGCCGATGGTGAGCAGCCCCGCGACGAGCCCCCCGCGGCGGAAGGTGGTGCCGATCGATGCCCGTGCGCGGCGGAGTCCGGCGGCCTCCAGCACCGCATCCAGACGTTCTTTCCCGGCCGCGGCCACGATGTCGTCGCCGACCCAGGCGACGAGATGGGGTTCGCGCAAGAGCAGGAGGCCGTGGGGGACGAAAACATACTCCGCCGCGAGGTCCTTCCAGCGCAGGCTCTGGTACAAAGTGTCGCCGCGGCGGATTTCCAGTTTCCCGTCGGTCAGGCGCGTGGTCGTCGGGGTGGAAAAGGCCCCGCTCTTCTCCAGCGAGCCGACGATGCTCCGTATCATCCTCGCGCGCTGCCAGAGGGTTTGGCCCCCGAGGAAGAGGCAAATCACGCCCAGCACCAAGTCGATGCGCACGGACCGGGGCTTCCCCTCCACTGCCGCCAGAATGAAAAGGAGCGCAGCCAACCCAAACGCGATCCATTCGATCCGGTGCCCCCCGTCGGCAAACCGGAACCAGTCCTTGAGAATGCTCCGGACTTGCCCGGGCGTTCCGACCGCGCTGTGTGTGGTATCCATGGCCGCAACAGTATCGCCCCACCCGCCGCATAGCAAGCCCCAACCCGCCTCCCGCCTCTTTTTCCCCCCAGTCATCTTTCTTCCTCATCCACACATCTCCAACAATTCGCAATATTAAGGAAAACACACATATTTCAACGACTTCCCGCTCATCCTCGCCCCTATGAACGCTCCCCGCCCAGACTCGCCCTCCTCCCTGCAATGGGGTACCGGCCCGCTTCAATCATGTCATGGAATGCATTCGATGTATTCACCCACCCTGAAAGGAGTTTCCCCATGGTCTGTTGGAGCTTGGAACGCATTACCATGGGGACATTCAGGGCTTGCCGTGGTCTGGGAACGGTGGATTTCGGCAATGGCTTGCGTGAAATGCACCACATCGGAGGCGGGGCGTTTTCTGGCTATTGGGAATTGACCAAGATGCCCTTCCCGAAATTGCATGAAGGTCTTGGCGGAACTTTCGCATACAGCGGCGTGCGCCTTATCCGCATACCGGCTTCGTGGGCGGGCACCCCCATGCTGGCGTCGGCCGACCTGCCGAAGTCCTGCCGCGTGCTGTACTACGGTCCGGCGTCCGCCGAGTAGCCCCCACTGCCCATTTCGGCCCCCTACCGCCTTCGATTCCGCCGTGCCTCCAGCGGCGCGTTCAGCCACGCCCGGATGTCGCTCTGCAACCGCCGCGTCTCCGCATCCGGATTCCGCTCCCCCAGCACCCTCCGCAATGCCTCCCAGAACGCCCTCTCCCGCTCCTCCCCCGCCCCCACGCTCACCCCCGCCCCAACCACTCGCGATATCAAGGAATTATCAGGCTTTCCCTTCGATTTTCTCCTTCTCGCCCGCCCCGGTTTCGGCGGCTGGATACGCCGGATTGTCACCATCCGCATGATGCCCAGCTTCGACTCCACAGCCCGCGTCAGCCGCGTCACCTTCGGATTCTCCTCCAGCAACCTCAGCAGCTTCGCCTTCGCCTTGACCGCCGTCGCACGCTCGCCCTCCGACAGTCCCGCGAGCCCGTCCTGTCCTTCTTCGCTGTCCGGCAGTAGCCATTCCAGCGGAATCCGCGCATCCAGCCCCACCAGCTGGCGCAGGCGTGTCGCCAGCTTCTTGTAGTGCATCGCCGTCGGATACGTCAC
>JAFYAC010000173.1 GCA_017540905.1 Kiritimatiellia bacterium
CCGACGCGGCGGCCAGGGACAGCAACGTCAGCGTCGCGGGAAACTCCCCGTAGTCGTACGAACCCTTCACAACAAATAAACCCGGCAATCCCGCCAAGGACGCAAGAATTCCCGCCACGATCCACCTGTTCCACTCCCGCGCGACCGCCCCATACAGCATCGCCAGCACGAACGGCAGGACCAGAAACCCGGGCCACAACCACAACGGCCGGGCCATCGCCGCGAGCTGTGCCAGCCACATCACCCCTATCCATCCACCGCCCCATGCCGCGAGCGAAAACTCCCACGGCCACTGCCCCGTTGCGATGGCATACGCCCACGTGAGCCCCGCCCAGCATGCCGCGACGCCCCCTACCGTAGTCCTGCCGCCTTGCATGATGGCCGTTATCAGTCCGTCATTCATGCCCGCCTTTTACGCAATCCATGGCGGCGCGGCAAGGCGGAAATCGAGTTTTCCAACCATTGGAAAACTTTTTTCCAATCATTGGAAAAATTGCGGGGCAACGGTTGCGGCGGTCGCGCGGGGGCAATCGAGAGCAGTCGACTGCAATCGATTGCAATCGAATGCTCTCGGGGGGCGGGGGCGGGCGCTTACAGGCTTTCGAGGAGGGTGGCGAGTTTGTCGCGCTTTTCCTGGAGTTCCTTGCGGCGGGCGCGGGCTTGTTCCACCACCTCGGGCTTGGCGCGGGAGATGAAGTTGACGTTCTCCAGGCGCTTGGAGGTGTTCTCGAGTTCCTGGGAGGTCTTGGCGAGCTGCTCGGAAAGGCGCTTCTTTTCGGCGTCGACGTCGATGTGGCCCGCCAGCGACATGAAGAGGGTCCCCAGGGGGGTGATGACGCTCGGCATGGCTTTCGCGGGGGC
The DNA here is from genome assembly GCA_017540905.1 of Kiritimatiellia bacterium. Lineage (GTDB taxonomy): Bacteria > Verrucomicrobiota > Kiritimatiellia > CAIQIC01 > Lenti-01 > CACXEY01. Next base: position 862 of record JAFYAC010000173.1, read on the forward strand.
ATAGTCCATCTCGACTTCGAATTTCTCGGCCCGCAGGTGCGGGAGGTACGCGGCGCGGTCGGCGGAGACGCGCGAGGCGGTCGCGGCGTCGGCCGGGCGGAGGATGAAGTCGGCGGTCTGCGCGGGCGCGAGGCCGTAGTCGGCCCGCAGGTTCCGCGCGAGCCCGATGGTGGCGTGCTTGGCGTCGACGTAGGCGACGGCGTCGGGGGAGATGCCCTGCGCGAGGAGTTCTTCTTCGTCGAGGGCCTTGGGCCAGGGGGCGACGACGATGGACTCGGCGATCTGCGTGTAGCCCATGTCCTGCCAGAGTTCTTCGGTGAGGAACGGCATGATGGGGTGCAGGAGGCAGAGGGCGCGCGAGAGGATGTAGTGCATGACCTTGAGGACTTCGGCCTTGCGCGCGGGGTCGTTGCCGTAGAAAGGCTGCTTGGCGTATTCGACGTACCAGTCGCAGTATTCGTGCCAGAAGAATTCGAGGATGGCCTTGGCGTAGTCGTTGAAGCGGCAGCGCTCGATGTGTTCGTCGCACGCGGCGATGAGCCGGTGCAGCCGCGCGATGATGTGCTGGTCGTCGGCGGTGAGCAGGGCGGGGTCGAACTGGGGGTCGCGCACGTCGGGGGCCTCGCCGGGGGTGTTCATCTGGAGGAAGCGGGCGGCGTTCCAGATCTTGGTGCCGAAGTTGCGCCCGAGCTCGAACTTCTCCTTGGAGATGTACACGTCCTGGCCAGTCGCCGTCAGCGCGATGAGGCTGAAGCGCAGGGCGTCGGCGGAGAAGTCGCGGATGATGTCCAGCGGGTCGATGGAGTTTCCGAGGGACTTGGACATCTTGCGGCCCTGGTTGTCGCGGACGGTCCCGTGCAGGTAGATGCGCCGGAAGGGGACGTCGCCCATGAACTCGAGCCCCGCCATGATCATGCGCGAAACCCAGAAGAAGATGATGTCCGGCGCCGTGACCAGGTCGCTCGTCGGGTAGTAGAACTTGAGCGACTCGGTCTGCTCGGGCCACCCGAGGGTGCTGAACGGCCACAGCCAGGAGCTGAACCACGTGTCCAGCACGTCGGGGTCCTGGCGGAATTTCTCCGACCCGCACTTGGGGCAGCGGTCGGGGGCGGTGCGGGCGGCCCACTCGTGGCCGCAGCCTTCGGCCTCGCAGGTGTAGACGGGGATGCGGTGGCCCCACCAGATCTGGCGGGAGATGCACCAGTCGCGGATGTTCTCCATCCATTCGAGGTAGACCTTGTTCCAGCGCTCGGGGACGAACTTGAAGCGGCCTTCCTTGAGCGCCTCGATGGCGGGGCGGGCGAGGGGCTTCATCCGGACGAACCACTGCGGCGAGAGGCGCGGCTCCACGACGGTGTGGCACCGGTAGCAGTGGCCGACCGCGTGCTGGTGCGGCTCGACCTTCACGAGCAGGCCGGCGGCCTGGAGGTCGGCGACGATCTTGTCGCGGCAGGCGAAGCGGTCGAGGCCGGCGTAGGGGCCGGCGTTCTCGTTCATTTTGGCGTCGTCGGTCATGACGTTGATCGACGGCAGGTCGTGGCGGCGGCCCATCTCGAAGTCGTTGGGGTCGTGCGCGGGGGTGACCTTGACGGCGCCGGTGCCGAACTGCGGGTCGACGTAGTCGTCCTCGATGACGGGGATTTCGCGGCCGACGAGCGGCAGGACGAGGGTCTTGCCCTTGAGCTTGGCGTAGCGCTCGTCGCGGGAGTTGACGGCGACGGCCGTGTCGCCGAGCAGCGTCTCGGGGCGGGTCGTGGCGACGACCACGCACTCGTTCTTGCGGCCGTCCTTGACGGGGTACCGGATGTGCCAGAGGTGGCCCGCCTCGTCCTCGTGCTCGCTCTCCTCGTCGGAGAGGGCGGTGCAGCAGCGGGGGCACCAGTTGATGATGTAGTTGCCGCGGTAGATGAGCTTCTTGTCGTAGAGGCGGCAGAAGACCTCGGCGACGGCGCGGCTGAGGCCCTCGTCCATGGTGAAGCGGGTGCGGTCCCAGTCGCAGGAATTGCCGAGCTTGCGGAGCTGGTTGAGGATGGTGCCGCCGTACTGCTCCTTCCAGGCCCAGACCTCCTTGAGGAAATCCTCGCGGGACATGTCCCAGCGGGTCTTGCCCTCCTTCTTGAGCTTGCGTTCGACGACGTTCTGGGTGGCGATGCCGGCGTGGTCGGTGCCGGGGACCCAGACGGTGTTGAAGCCCTGCATGCGGCGGCGGCGGACGAGGACGTCCTGGATGGACTCGTTGAGGGCGTGGCCCATGTGGAGGATGCCGGTGACGTTGGGCGGGGGTATGACGATGCTGTAGGGCTTGCCGCCCTTGGAGGGTTCGGCATGGAAGAAGCCCTTCTCGCACCACC
>JAFYAC010000174.1 GCA_017540905.1 Kiritimatiellia bacterium
CGCTTCTTCGTAGGCCGCCGGGACGTCCGGCGCGGCGTCGCCGCCCGCCGCAGCGAGGGCCGCTTCCCAGGCGTCGATCTGCGCGGGCGCGTAGCCGGCCGCCTCGACGGCGCGGCGGCACTGGACCTGCACCAGCGTCTCGAAGGCCTTCGCGATGCTGCCGCTCTTGGTCGGGTCGGCCACGCCGAGGGTGCCCGCCCAGCGCGGGTCGCCGAGGTCGGACCAGTGGAGGGGCGGGGTGTCGATGCCGAGCGCTTCCATGCGGGCACGGTTCCAGCAGATGCCGAAGGTCGAGAGCGCGGTGCCATAGAAGGCCGGCGCGCGCCAGGTCTCGCCGCCCATGCCTTCGGGCAGCAGTTCGGTGCCGTCGGGGGCGCGGAGGAGGCCGCCGGGGATCTGCCCCTCGGCCCACACGGGGACCAGCATCCCCATGCGCGTCGCGTTGGCCGCGTCGTAGGCGCCGCCGCCGTAGCAGAGGTCGAGGCCGCTCGTGAAGGCCGCCGGGTCGTCGGTCGCGCGGAAGGCGTCTCGCAGGGCGATGATTTCCGCCCAGTCGGCCTCGGACACGGTGTCGGGGCGGGCCGCCGGGTCGAAGGACGTTGCCATCAGCGCCGACGCCGCGGCGGCCGGCCAGGCGCGGCCCTGCCCCGTCCACCACGCGCGGAAGGCGGACGTGAACTGGCCCTGGAGGTAGCGCATGATTTCGGTGGTGCCGCCGATGGCGCGCCAGTCGATGCGGACGGGGGTGCCGTAGCGCTCGGCATGCCAGCGGGAGAAACCGACGGCGTACTCGTGGCGCAGGGCCTCGTTCATGGGGGTGACGACGACGAGGACCGGGTCGCCCTCCTTCCATTCGCGGATGCCGGTCTCCTGGCGGAACACGAACGGCAGCGCCAATATGACGCCCAGGACAAGCAGGATGGTCAGATTGCGGATCATGGTGAACCGGAGCGTACCCCCCGCCGCCCCCGCTGTCCAGCGCGAACCCCGCGCACGGTAGGGGGAGGGTGCCGAATGGTGGCGAGAGAACAGTGAAAACAACAGAGAAGAAAAAATGTTTTGGTGCTTTTCGGCATTTATGTCACCTTGCAAAATGCTGCAGCACGCGCATCCGCGTGCCGACCATGCCACGCGCCCGCACTGTCCGCGCCGCGACGGCGGGCCCCTCTACCCTCCCAACACGCGGAGGCCATACGGGCGCTCCTGCAGCTTGTTCGTCGGGCATGGCGGCCTCGATGCGGTTGTCGAAGCGGGGGATGGTCGGCAAAGAAGTCGAGGCGGCTTGGACGAGTTGGGCATGGTCGGAAACGCCGAGGCGGCCGGTGGAGAGGTCTTTGGCGGTGACGGGGCAGGACACCACAGTCCCCGGAAGCCGTGAGATTATGGAAAATGTTGGTGTTTTGTGTGTGTTTTCCATCCTGTGACACAAAAGGGACGGCAGTCCCATGGATTTTACCATTCAGCATGATACTGCATAATTATCTTTACCATTCTGCAACAACATAAAAAATGTTGACACAGGAGAATGGCCGGGAGCAAGATGCCAGGGATGAGAAAACGGGTGTACGAGAGCATCTTGGAGGAGCATCTGCGGGAGAACCGGCAGATGGCATTCCTGTCGGGGCCCCGGCAGGTGGGCAAGACGACATTGGGGAGGAAGTTCGCGGGGGCCTATCTGGGGTGGGACAACCAGGACTCGCGGGATGCGATATTGGCCGGGCCGGACCGGGCGGCGGAACGGGCGGGTCTGGGTGCGGCGCGGACGGAGCCGCCGGTGGTGGCGTTCGACGAAATCCACCGGTATTCGCGGTGGAAGACGTTCCTGAAGGGGTTTTTCGACGAGTACGAGGGGAGGTGCAGGGTGATCGTGACGGGCTCGGCACGGCTGGACGTGTACCGGAAGGGCGGGGACAGCCTGATGGGGAGGTATTTCCCGTACCGGGTGCATCCGTTCTCGGTCGGGGAGATTGCCCGCCAGGAGGTTCCGCGGGAAGTGGTGCAACCGAGCGTTCCGATACCGGACGGGGACTGGGAGGCGCTGAAGGAGCACGGGGGATTCCCGGAGCCGTTCACGCGGCGCGATGCGGCTTTCTCGCGCCGATGGCGCCGGTTGCGGGCGGCGCAGCTGGTCCGGGAGGACGTGCGGGATCTCACGCGGACGGCGGAACTGGACCAGATGGAGGTTTTGGCGCGGCTGCTGGCGGGACGATCGGGCACGCCGCTGGTGCATTCCTCGCTGGCCAGGGAGGTGCGGGCCGCGGAGAACACGGTGAAGGCGTGGATCGCGACGCTCAAGGTGCTGTATTACGGGTTCACGGTGCGACCGTGGTACCGGAACGTGGAGAACTCGCTGCGGAAGACGCCGAAGTGGTATCTGCGGGACTGGTCGGGCATCGCCGACACGGGGGCGCGGTTCGAGACGATGGTCGCCTGCCACCTGCTGAAGGCGGTGGAGGGATGGACGGATCTGGGGCTCGGCGAATTCGAGTTGTTCTACCTGCGGGACAAGCAGAAGCGGGAAGTGGACTTCCTGGTCGCGCGCGACGGGGAGCCGTGGTTCCTGGCGGAAGCGAAGACCTCGGATGCGGTGCCGACGAAGGCGTTGTCCCATTTCCAGCGCGCGACGGGAGCACCGCACGCTTTCCAGGTGGTGGCGGAGCTGCCGTGGCAACCGCTGGATTGCTTTGCGTGGCACACCCCCGTGGCCGTCCCGGCACGCACGTTTTTGTCGCAACTGCCGTAAAGGCGCGCCTGGGAGGGGCTTTCCCCCAGGCGGGCCATTCGTCGCCGACGCCGGCGGCTTCGATGCGGTTGTCGAAGCGGGTGCGGTCGGCGAAGCAGTCGAGGCAGACTTCGCCGGTGGGGGCCGTCGATCCCGGCTCGGTTTTTGCACAATCCGGTGGCCCGGCGGGGGAGTGCGGTTTTCCAATGATTGGAAAATATTTTTCCAATGGTTGGAAAAAATGGGCCGGATTTTCCAATGATTGGAAAAAATTTTCGTGTGTTTTCCAATGATTGGAAAACTTTTTCTGGAGAGGTGTTTGCTCGGACAATGGCGACCAATTCCGACCATTTTGGAAAAGAGACAACTCGGACAACTTGGGACAACTTTTTTTCAAGGTGCGCCGCCCAACCGGGCGGCGGCTGGGAGCGCGGGCGTCCCGCCCGCGGGGCGCCGGGAAAGAGGAAAACAAGCGAAAAGGCCAATGTTT
>JAFYAC010000175.1 GCA_017540905.1 Kiritimatiellia bacterium
CTTGCGGATGATGGATTTGACGGTCAGGAAGTAGAGGAGCGTGCGGATGTTTTTCACCGAACTGCCGGCGATGCCGCTTTCGAGGGCCCGCTCGTTGAGGGCCTTGAGGGTCAGGTCGGCCTCCTGCCGGGCGATCTCGCCGAGCAGGAAGCGCTCGAGCGCGGCGAAGCGTTCCAGGGTCCTGGAGGTGGCGGCCTCCGAGCGGTCGATCCAGGCGGACAGGTCGCGCGAGTCGGCGAGGATGCCTTCCTGACGCATGCGGGTGATGGCGCCGATGACGGCGGCCTTGCCCAGCCCGAGGATGTCGGCGAGGTAGTCCACCCGCGAATCGGCTTCCCCGTCCTGCCGCGCCCCGGCGATCTGCTTGCTCGAAATCAGCGACTTGATGATCCGGATGGCGTCCTGCCGCCCCCCGTCGTCGAACAGGGGCGATTCCGCGATGCGGCGGCGCGCCTCGTCCATGTTCCGGACCATGATGCCGGTGGCGAAGACGTGCGGGACGTTGTTGCCGCGGCGCACGTAGCCGGCCTCCTCCAGGGCGGCGACGGCGGTCCGCACGCGGGTCTCGACGTCCGGCACCTCGTCGTTCCAGCCCGCCTGCCGCGCGATTTCGAGGGCGCTGCAGGCCACCTGCGGGCGCTGGCGGGTGAGGGTCTTGATGGCGCTCCAGACCTGCTGGATTTCGCTCAGGCTCAGCTTGGTCTGGTTGAGCAGGATGAAGTGCTTGTCCAGGTCCTGGTCGCTGTAGAGCACGTGGCACTTGGCGGAGGTCTGCGGGTCGCGGCCGGCGCGGCCGGCTTCCTGGACGTAGTTTTCGAGCGAGTCGGAGATGTCGTAGTGCACCACCAGGCCCACATCCTTCTTGTCCACGCCCATGCCGAAGGCGGACGTGGCGACGATGGCGCGGACTTCGTTGAGGATGAAGGCGTTCTGGTTCGCGATCTTCTCGGCGGAGTCCATCTTGCCGTTGAACGGCAGCGCGGGGATGCCGTCCCGCGTCAGCTTGTCCGCGAGGTCGCGCGTCCGCTTCGTGCGCGAGACGTACACGATGGCCGGGCATCCGCCGCCGAGCAGCAGGCTGCGCAGGTGCCGGTACTTCTCCTCCTCGGTGTCCGCGTGGATGACCGAATACTGCAGGTTTTCCCGGGTGGCGGACGACGCGAAGAGCCGCAGGTCCAGCCCCAGCTTCGCCCGGAAGTAGTCGCGGATGTCGGAGATGACCTTCTGCTTCGCCGTCGCCGTGAAGCACGAGACGGGAATCGCCGCGCCCTCCCCCTTCTTCTCCCGCTGCTTGCGGATGAAGTCGCCGATGTAGAGGTAATCGACGCGGAAATCCTGCCCCCACGCGGAAAAACAGTGCGCCTCGTCGATGACGAACCGCACCACGTTGCGCGAGAGCAGCAGCTTCTCGACCGTCTTCGACCGCAGCATTTCCGGCGAGATGTACAGCAGCGACGCCGACCCGTCCGCCACCCGCCCGATCGCCTCCGCGCGGCTCAGCGGGTCGAGCAGGCCGTTGATGGTGACCGCTTCCGTGACGCCCCGCGCCGCCAGGTTGTCCACCTGGTCCTTCATCAGCGACTGCAAGGGCGAAATGACCACCGTCAGGCCGTGCACCGCCCGCCCCTGCATGAGCGCCGGCAGCTGGAAGGTGAGCGACTTGCCGCCGCCCGTCGGGAAAATGGCCAGCAGCGACTCGCCGTCCACCGCCGCCTGCACCGCCCGCTCCTGCATGGGCTCGCCGTCGAAGAGGCGGAAGGCGTCGTAGCCGAAGATGCTCCGCAGCCCCTTGTGGATGTCCAGCTTGTCGCGGCAGTACGCGCACCCCTCCCGGCAGGGCGTGCCGCACAGGGCCTTCAGGACATGCTCCACGCGCGGGAATTGGTGCAGAACCCACGGCGGCGTCGCGGAACTCCCGTCGCCCGTGTTGACCAGCGCCAGCGCGTAGGCCAGTTCGCGAGGCATGGCGTCCGCGAGCCCCGCCAGGTCCGCGTGGGCGCAGATCCGCCCCGCGAAAGCTTTTTCGACGAGTTCCGCGGCATCCCCACCGCCCGGCGCCATCCCCAGGAAGGCGAAAAACCCGCCGAACTCCTCGAAGGACGACAGCAGCGCGCGGAAAACCGCCTGCAACTCCCCCGGCAGCGCCCGGAACGCATTCACTTCGTCGAAGAAAAGGTCCCGCGCCTTCTTCGCGTCGTTGAGCGGATTGTTCAGCTCCTCGGTCTGCAGCTTGTCGTCCTTCAGCAGCCGGTGGTAGGGCCGTTTCGGGAACAGGAGGGGCGAGAGATACAGCGTGTCGATGGCCGGTTTGCCGCGGATTCCCGGAACGGGACCCGCCAGGTACTTCAAATCGTGGTGCACGATGTTGTGCCCGCAGAGGAACCCGGCGCCGGCCGTGAACCGCGCGAACTCCGCCGCCGAAGCGCTGTGGACCTCCCGGTTCGCCCCCTGGCACGCCCCGTAATCATGGATCCGCCCGTCCGCCACCCCGACTTCGACATCGATGAACGCGACCTCGTCGAACCGCCCGCCGCCGTCCCCGCCCAACGCCTTGTTGCCCTGCACTACCATGTCGCACCCGTCCATTCGCCCCAAGAAGCTACAAGGAGAGCCCGCCCCCCGTCAAAGCCATTTGTTTTGGGCCCGCCCTCAGAAGGCGAGGGAGAGTTCCCAGCGGAGGAAGTAGGCGAGGTCGTCGGTGTTGTAGTAGCTGCCGGGGAGGAGCAGCTCCGCGAAGAGATGTCCCAGCAGGGCCGGGGTCCCGTCGGCGGCGTGCCAGACGGGGAAGTCCCATCGTGCGGTGCCCAGCCAGCCGCGGTCGTGCCCGCCGCCGGGGCCGTCGGCCTCCGGCGCCCACAGGGGGCCGACGGTGGCGCGGATCCGGTGGCCGGGGCGCGGCGCGAGGCCGGCTTCGGCCCAGGCCTGG
>JAFYAC010000176.1 GCA_017540905.1 Kiritimatiellia bacterium
GGCGAGGACCCGTCCGCCTGGCTCCGGCTCTTCGAGTGGATCCGCCTGCATCCCCGGCCCCACCTGCCCGGCAAGCTGCGCTTCTGGCTCCGCGCGGCCGCGTTCCGCGGGGGGTGAGCCCGCGCCGAATCTCCCCCCTTGCCCGCCCCCCGGGAATGTGGCATGCTCCGGCCATGGACTGCAATCTGACGTACCACCCCGCCCCGCACGCCTGCACCCCGCCCGACGGCGCGTTCACCGTCGTGATCCCCACCTGGAACAACCTCCCGTACCTGAGGTTGTGCGTGGACAGCCTGCGCCGCCACTCCGACCGGCCGCACCAGATTGTCCTGCACGTCAACGAAGGCACCGACGGGACCCTCGAATGGGCGCGAAAGGAGGGCCTCGACCACACCCACACGCCGGCGAACACCGGCATCTGCTGGGGGGTCAACGCGGCCCGGACCCTGGCGCGCACGCCGTACCTGCTGTACCTGAACGACGACATGGCCGTGTGCCCCGGATGGGACACGGCCCTCCGCCGCGCCGCCGCCGGGGCCCCGCGGGACCGCTGGTGCCTGTCCGGCACGATGATCGAGCCGTACCCGACGAACAGCCGTCCGGTCGTCGCCCCGCGCGATTTCGGCCACTCGCCGGACGACTTCGACGAGGCGCGCCTGCACGCCGCCCTGCCGTCGCTGGCCAAGCCGGACTGGTCGGGCTCGACCCGCCCGCCGGTGCTGGTGCCGGTGGCGCTGTGGGACCTGGTGGGCGGCTACAGCGTCGAGCTCAGTCCGGGGCTCTACACGGACCCGGACTTCACGATGAAGCTCTGGCAGGCGGGCATCCGCCACTTCCGGGGTGTGGGGGACAGCCTGGTGTACCACTTCGTGTCCAAGACCCTCTCTCGCCTGCGTCCGAACGACGGCCGCCGCCAGTTCCTGGCCAAGTGGGGGATTTCCGCGGCGGTCTTCCAGCGCGGGATCCTGCATCTGGGCGAGCCCTGGACCGGGCCCCTGCCCGACCGCCCGGAAAGCACCCCCGCCTACCGTTTCGCCCTCCTCAAGAACCGCCTTACCCGCTGGTTCCTGCCTCCGGCACTCCTGCCGCCCGGCGGATGAGCGCCCTGCGGATGAGCGCCCTGCGGGCGCAGTGACGAGTGACGAGATGCGGTGCGCCCTGCGGGCGGAGAAGTGCGGGAGGAAGGTGGGAGGGAAGCGGACGGGCACTGGGGGGCACGGGCGGCCCGCCCGCGATGATTTTGGGAAGCGAAAAGGTGGCGAAATCCACTTGCTTTCCTTGAGCTCCCATTTGACGGCGCGGCTGGAAGCCGCACCTCCGGAAGTGGCGCGATGGTTGTTCAGAAGGTTTTGCGGCGCTTCCGGGGGGGCGGCATCTTGCCGCGCCATGGAGGGCACAGCGCGGCCGAAGGACGTGTCACTTGCCACTATGCACCGCACCGGCCACTTGCCAACCGTCACTCGGGAAAGAGTTGGAACGTGGGGGCGGCGAGGTAGCGGGCGAACAAAGGGTCGCCGATTTCGTGGCCGCGGGAGGTGGATTCCACGAAGCCTTTTTCCCGAAGGACCGCGAGTGCGGAGTGGACGGCGGAGGAGGGGCCGAGGCCATGGGCGGTCCGGAATTTCGTGTCGAAACGGTGGACAGGGCCGCCGGAGAGCGCCGCAAGGAGGGTGCGCTGGGCGGTGGAGAGAGATTGGAGGGCCGTTTCGTAGAAATCGCTCTTGGACTGGATCAGCCTTTCGGCGGCGGCATCGATGTCTGAAACGGAAATGTCCGCCCGGCCCCGCGCGGCGGCCGCGTCGAAGGCAAGGGCGGACAGGGCCTGGATGTAATAGGGGATGCCGCCGGAGAGGGCGAGTATCCGCTGCACGGCATCATCGCCGGCGCGCATCCCCGCCGAGGCAAAGCGCGAGGCGACGAAGGCCGCGGATTCGCCGGCGGGCGGCAATCCGAGGCGCTGTATGGCCGCCGAATTGTAGAAGGGGCGGGAGCGGTCGGCGAACATCCGCTCCATCATGTGCGTCTTGCTGCCGAGGAAGAGGTAGCGGACGTGTTTGTGGCGCTGGATGCAGCTGCGGAAGACGCCTTCGAGGGGCAGCGTGGGCGAGAGGGAGGCGATTTCCTGGAATTCGTCGAAGGCGACGACGACGGGATGCCTGGCATGGGCCAGGCGTTCGGGCAGGTCGAGGGCTTCTTCGACCGTCCCGGCGGAGGGCTGGACCGCCAGATCGAGTTCGAGGGCGGGCTTGCCGTCGTTGCCCAGCGTGAATTTGGGTCGGAGCGAGGAGAGGGCCGCGCCGATCCGGCGCATGGCGCGCGCGGCGCCCCCTTCCAGGGCGTAAACCGACGAGGCGTAGGCTTCGCAGAATTTCGGGAGGGATTCCACGCGCATCAAGTCGAAGTGGATGCAGCGGAAGCCGCGCCGGGACAGTTCTTCCAGCGCTTTTTTGGCCAAGGACGTCTTGCCGTAGCGCCGGGGGGCGTAGAGGACGACGTTGGCCGAGCCGCCCGCCAGGGTCGAGACCAGCATCCCGAAGTCCTCCTTCCGGTCGTAGAAATTCTCGCCGGACACTTCCTTGCCATAGACGAACGGGTTTGCGCGCATGGTCCTTGCTCCTGGATTCGGCGGCACCCTACCACGCCATCCGTCCGCCGGCAAGAAAATCTTGTCCAAAATCAAGTTACTTGTTTTCAGGCAAGTTCTCGGGCGGGCGGGAGATCCCGGGGGGGGCCCGGGCTCTGGCCCCTTTCCCGCCACAAGAAGCGGTGCGCCCTGAGGGCGGAAAAGGGCGGGAGGAAGGTGGGAGGG
>JAFYAC010000177.1 GCA_017540905.1 Kiritimatiellia bacterium
TCGAAGTCCTCGCCGGGCAGATCGGCGCCGGCATCGTCAAGCCCGAGCCCGGCGAGAGCGTCCCCGACCTCGGCCGCCGCGCCCTCCGCTTCGCCCGCGAAAACTACTACGACATCGTCGTCTACGACACCGGCGGCCGCTTCCAGATCGACGAAGAACTCGTCGCCGAACTCACCGCCCTGCGCAACGCCGTCGAGCCGCAGAACGTCATCCTCGTCCTCGACGCCGCCATCGGCCAGGAATCAGTGTCCGTTGCCAAGACCTTCCACGAAGCCGTCGGCCTGACGGGCCTCGTCATGACCAAGCTCGACGGCGACGCGCGCGGCGGCGCCGCCCTTTCCGTCGTATCCGTCACCGGATGTCCCATCCTGCTGACCGGCGTCGGCGAGCGCGCGGAAGACCTCGAACCGTTCCATCCCGACCGCATGGCCTCGCGCATCCTGGGGATGGGAGACGTCATCAGCCTCGTCGAGAAGGTGCAGGAATCCATCGATGCCGACGAAGCCGTCCGCATCCAGGAAAAATTCAAGGCCAAGGGCGAACTCGACCTCGAAGACTTCCTCGCGCAGATGAAGCAGATCCGCCGCATGGGCTCCATGGGCAAGCTCCTCGAACTCATCCCCGGAATGGGCTCCATCGCCGAAAACGTGCGCAACAAGATGCTCGGCGAAGGCGAAGTCCGCGCCAAGAAGACCGAAGCCATGATCCAGAGCATGACCCCGCGCGAGCGGCGCCATCCCGACATCATCAACGCCTCCCGCCGCCGCCGCATCGCCAAGGGCAGCGGCTGCGAAGTCAGCGACCTGAACGAACTCCTGCGCGGCTTCAAGCAGGCCAAGCAGATGGCCAAGCGCATGAAACAGATGGGCAAGAAGATGCCGCGCGGCTTCGGCGGCCTCGGCGGAATGCCCCCCTTCGGCCCCCGCTGACGTGCGCAAGATCGGGCAGCTCGAAGACGAAGAACGGTCGGAACTCTTTTCGGCCTACCTCTTCGTGCACGGCATCGACGCCCGCACCGAAACCGTCGAGCCACCGCCGCCCGGCCATCCCTTCTGGCAGATCTGGGTCCTCGACGAAGACCGCGTGGACGAAGCCAAGGCGCTCTTCTCGCGCTTCCTCTCCATGCCCGACGCCGAGGAATTCCAAAAATCCGCCGCCGCGGCCGCCGCCGAACGCCTCCGCCGCTCCCGCGAGGAAGCCGCCGTGGAACCCACCGCCGCCCGCGCCGCCTGGCTTTCCCGCATGAACGCCGCCACCGCCGGCGGCGAAACCGTCTGGCCCCTGGGCGGCGTCTGCGGCATCGTCCTCGCCCTCTCCGCCGCCGTGTACCTGCTCGGCTGGCTCGGTCCCCTCAAGCCCGTGCTGCCGGACCTTTTCTTCAATCCGGCCGCCCTCCGCCACGGCGAAATCTGGCGCCTGTTCACCCCCGTCCTCGTCCATGCCGAAATCTGGGCGCTGCTCTTCGACCTCCTCTGGTGGATGGACCTCGGCCGCATCCTGGAGCACCGCATCGGCAGCCGCCGCTTCTGCGTCTTTTTTCTCGGCCTCGCCGCCGCGACGACCTTCGCCCACTACCTCGCCATGCCGCTTGCCGGCGGCGGCATGGCCGTCGGCCTTCTCGGCACCATCTACGGCCTCTTCGGCTACATCTGGCTCCGCAACCGCCTCGACACCGCCTTCGGCATCGCCCTCCCGCCCATCACGAGCGCCCTGCTCCTCGCCTTCCTGGCGCTAGGCGCCTTCGGCATGATGGACCCCGGCACGACCTTCTCCGTCATCGCCGGCCTCCTCCTCGGCGCCCTCTGGGGTTGGCTCGACGCCCGCCGGGGCTGAGGCATCCACCGCGCGGCGGCCGCGCGTGGCCAGTGGTTCGGGAACAAGCGGAACAACGCAAGAAACAGGAGGATGCGCGGAAGCGCGTCCCTCCCCGTGGAGAGCGCAACGGCCGCGCTTCCGCGCGACCATGTGGTGTGGAAACGCCCTGGAAGATGCGGCTTTCGGCCGCGCCATGGACTTGGACAAGCGGCGCGGCAGGATGCCGCACCCCCGGAAGTGACGCAAGACCTTTTGAACAAGCACCGCGCGACTTCCTGAGGTGCGGCTTCCAGCCGCGCCGCTGGATGGGAGATGAGGGGAGAAGATGGACATTTTCGGCCGGTTTTCCATCTCCATGCAACCCGCGGGCGGGACGCCCGCGCCCCAGAATCCACCCGCTTCCCAGCCGCCGCACGGTTGGGGCGGGGCGCCTTGAAAGAGGGGTCCCGAGTTGTCCAGGTTGTCTCTTTTTCCTTCCGCGCCCCATCCGTCAGGGCGCGGCTGAAAGCCGCACCTCCCTGGTTGGTTCCATGAGCTCAGCCACAGTATTGCCAAAACCGCTCTGCTGGATCCATCTCCCGAATTCCGCGACTGCAAGAATCAAGGAGGGCGAATGTTTGTGCACACCCCATGCCTTGGATACGGACCCCATCGCCCCAACCCCCATCGCCGCGATCCACCAAAGAAGCGAAAATATTTTCCAATCATTGGAAAACGGGCGTCGGGCCGATGGGGCACCGGATTGTGCGGGGGTGGGGTGGGGGATGCGTTATGTGGTCTTGTAGATTTCGTATTGTTGCCAGGCGGCCTG
>JAFYAC010000178.1 GCA_017540905.1 Kiritimatiellia bacterium
GCATCCCTTGCGCAGGGCGGCACCCCCCTCTCGGAGGGGGGCAGGGGCTTGCACACCTCCTTGCGCCGGTCCCATGCCCTCATGGGGAACCAGCATGGATGGCCGCGGAGGCGGAAGATGGACGGGTCACGCTCCAACGGCGCCTTTCCATGAGTCCTTGAGGGTGACGGTGCGGTTGAAGACGGGGGCGCCGGGCTTGGAGTCGGGGTCGGCCGCGAAGTAGCCGATGCGCTCGAACTGGTAGGCGTCGCCGGGCGCGGCTTCGAGGAGCGAGGGCTCGACGAGGGCGGTGGCGGTCTTGAGGGAGTCGGGGTTGAGGTGGGTCTTGAAGTCGACGTCCTTGTCGGCGTCGGGCTCGGGGACGTCGAAGAGCCGGTCGTAGAGGCGGACTTCGACGGGGCGCGCGGAGGCGGGGACCCAGTGGATGGTGGCCTTGACCTTGACTTTCTCGGTCATCGGGATGAAGCGTCCGCGGACGGCCGCAACGGTGCCGTCGGGGGCCTTGTCGACGCCGGTGCATTCGAGGAAGCCGGCGTAGCGGAGGCGGACGGCCTTGCCGGGGGAGAGGCGGAAGTACTTGGGAGGGGGGACCTCGGCGAAGTCTTCGCGCTCGATCCAGAGTTCGGGGCCGAAAGGGATCTCGCGCTCACCCGCCGCCGGGTCTTCGGGGTTCACCGGGCCGCGCACGGTGGCGGGGACGTCGGCGGGGTTCTCGATGACGACCTTCAGCGGGTCGAGGACGGCCATCGCGCGGCGCGCGGTCTTGTTGAGGGCGTCGCGGATGCAGTGCTCGAGGACGGCGACGTCGGTCAGCGAGTCGTACTTGGTGATGCCGATGGTTTCGCAGAAGGCCCGGATCGCCTCCGGCGGCACGCCGCGGCGGCGCAGGCCGCAGAGGGTCGGCATGCGGGGGTCGTCCCAGCCGTTGACGAGCTTGGTCTGGACGAGTTCGAGCAGCTTGCGCTTGCTCATGACGGTGTAGGTGAGGGAGAGGCGGGCGAACTCGGTCTGGCGGGAGGGGAAGAGGTGGCAGTTGCGGATGACCCAGTCGTAGAGGGGGCGGTGGACTTCGAACTCGAGCGTGCAGAGGGAGTGGGTCACGCCTTCGAGCGCGTCCTCGATGGGATGCGCGAAGTCGTACATGGGGTAGATGCACCACGCGTCGCCGGTGTGGGGATGCGTGGCGTGCAGGATGCGGTAGATGACCGGGTCGCGCATGTGGAGGTTCGGAGAGGCCATGTCGATCTTGGCGCGCAGGACTTTTTCGCCGTCGGCGAACTCGCCGGCGCGCATGCGCTCGAAGAGGGCCAGGTTCTCCTCGGGGGAGGTGTCGCGCCAGGGGGAGGGCTTGCCAGGCTCGGTGGGGATGCCGCGGTGCTCCTTCCACTGCTCGGCGGTCAGGGAGCAGACGTAGGCCTTGCCGTCGCGGATGAGCTGGCAGGCGAGGTCGTACATTTTGCCGAAGTAGTCGGAGGCGTGGTAGAAGTGGGGGCCCCAGTCGAAGCCGAGCCAGCGGATGTCCTTCTGGATGGCTTCCGTGTATTCGATGTCCTCGCGGACGGGATTCGTGTCGTCCATGCGCAGGTGGCAGACGCCGCCGTTCTCCAGCGCCATGCCGAAGTCGAGGCAGAAGGCTTTCGCGTGGCCGATGTGCAGGTAGCCGTTGGGCTCGGGCGGGAAGCGCGTGACGACCTTGCCGCCGTTGCGGCCGGCGCGGATGTCCTCCGCGATCATCTCGCGGATGAAATGCATGTTCCTGGGGGCGGTTTCCGGCGCGGCGCCGGCGGTAGGGGTGTTCTCGTTCATTGAATGTCCTGATTTTGCCCGGACACTTCACCGCGGAGGGGCGGTTCTGTCAAGAAAGAAGCAGGGAATCCGCTTGTTTTCCGCATGCCGCGCATGAGGGCCGGCCTTGCGCTCAACTTTTGCAAAAGTTTTCCCAATCTCTCAGGATGCGTCCGTCGGTTGCAGGCCCGCGAGCCAGGCCTTGATGCGGTTTTGCAGATGCAGGGCGCCTCCCGACAGGTTCCGCGCTTCCAGCACTTTCCCCATCGCTGCCTTCGTCGCTTCCACCCGCTCCGGCGACACATTGGCCCTCCAATCTCGCGAGATTACGGAAAACTCTTTTGTTTTCCGCGATTTCACACTCCCCTTCCCCCATGATTTCCGCACCGCCACCAGCCGCACGATGCCCAGCTTGCGCTCTGCGTATCGCCCGAGGGCCGCAAGCGTCGGGTTTTCGCGGAGGATGGCGGAGAGCCGCCGCGCGGCGGTCGCAAAGGGGCTCTGGAGGGCGGCGGGGAGGTGTTGCCCGGACGGAACGCCGGAGAGGAGCCATTCGAGGGGAATTCGGTCGTCCAGCTTCAGGATTTGCCGGAGCCGCTGCACGAGTTTCTTGTAGCGCATGGCCGTGGAGTAGGGGATGGCGACGCGGCGGTCTTCCAGCCAGCCTTTCATCCCGCCCTTGCGGGAATGGATGACGGTCTTGCCGCTGGGGAGGGTGGTGCGGAGGATGGTGTGGTCGAGCGTGGGATCGAGGTCGGCCAGGCGGGAGCCGAGGCGGAGGCGGATGGCGAGGGTGCGGGGCTTTTCGCGCCAGTCGGCAAGGAGTTCCTTTGGG
>JAFYAC010000005.1 GCA_017540905.1 Kiritimatiellia bacterium
GCTGGAAACGCGCATCGCCCGCACGAAAGCGGCCCTCGCGGCGATCGGGGACATGCGTCCGGGGCACCTGTCGGTGCAGATGCGCCCGAGCGGCCAGGGCCGCCGCCCCTACACCCAGCTGAGCTACACCTTCCGGAAGAAGGGCCACACCGACTACATCCGCCCCGAAGACCTTCCCCGGGTGAAGGCGGAAGTGGAGGCCTACCGGAAGTTCAAGGACCTGTGCGAACGGCTGGTCGGCCTGTCGATCGAACTGTCCAAGCTCAAATCCGCCCCCCGATCCGTTTCCAACAAATCCTGACCGCCCCTCCCTCCCTCAGGGCCCCCTGCACAAAGCGGAGATGCGCCCTCTTATTTTTGAACATGTGAATTGTCCTTGATGCTGGTTTCTTCACTGTTTACAAAGCGCCGGGAGGCCGTCGGGCCTTCCAGACGTATGCGGTGATACATCAATTGCCATGGGAGCGGCGAATGGTCGTCATCGGTCAGCAAATGCCCCAATTCATGGGCAATGGCATACCCCTCCCCAACATCTGGATATCCTGTTCCCATGAAGACGTTGCACAGATATCCCTCTTCGGATTCGTCATACCAATAATCGGCCACACTGCTGCCGGGGCGCAGGTCGAGCCCGATTTTCACCTCGTTGACATAGATCAGGTGGATATCCCCCGTGTTGCCGACAGTGCCGAGCCCCGCAATTGCCGCCTTCGCCTCCGGTGCGAGGGATCTGGTATCCGTGTTTGTCCGCACCAGAAATCCATCCGTCAAATTGACGCCGGCAGGCGGGTCGCAGACGACAGGGTAATCCCAAGTGAGGTCCACACCGACTTGCGCATATCTCTGTTTGGCAATTTCCAGATAGCCATCGACTTGCCACTCGGACACGACGGCGCTCCCGCATCCCCCGTGGCCAGCGCAATCGCGCCCCCGGGAATCGCGGCAAGCACAAGGCCCATCACCCAAAAGTGTTTCTTCATCCGCACCTTTACGGGCGGAGCATCATGCCCCGCTTCCGATGTCGCACCCTGCCAAGGATGCCTCTCCCCTGTCAACCGCAAAATGCGGCCTCTGCGCCCCCGCCCCCGCTACTGCACCGGCGACATCCCGTACTCCTCCATCAGTGCCTCCTCAATCCGCCCCAAGTCCTCGGGGACGTGGTCGAACGTCAAAAATTCAAAAACCGAGTTCTGCTGTGTTTTCTTTTTCCTGCATCCACATCATAACTTTCCGCACTGCATAAATCACCATGGACTGCACAGTTGCACTCTCCGTGGAGAGCGGGTCACGCTTCCGCGCGACCTTGTGGTTGGGAAACGTCCGAAAAGCCCCAGAAAAACACAAGCACCTCACCCTTCCCCTTCCCGCACGGGCGGATTGCGCAAGCCCTCCTCCTGCCATCGTCCTGGCGGCCTTTTCGTCCATGGGGTGGATGATGGGATGGAAACAGGGAAATCATTGTGTTTTTCCGTAATCTCACTGGTATTCCTTGAGCGCCTTTTTCATGGCTTGCCGCTCCATCCCTTGCGCATCCCTGCCACATTCCCGTCCGCAACTTTCCGGCGGAGCTTCCGCGCCTTGGATTGGCTTGGCGGCGGGGGGGAGGGCGTGGTATCGTGCGGGGCATGATGCTCAAACTCCATTGGTCCTCCCCCCTCCGCGCCGCTTCCGGCGACGGCCAACCCGCCCCCTGACCCCCTTTCCCCGCGCGCCCGGCATGTCACGATTCGTCATCCAAGGCGGCCGTCCCGTGGGCGGAGAGTTCGCCCCCCTCGGCAACAAGAACGCCGCGCTCCCCATGCTCGCCGCGTGCCTGCTGACCGACCGGCCCGTGCGGCTCGACAACGTCCCGCGCATCCTCGACGTGGACAACATGCTCCTGCTGCTCGGGGACCTCGGCGTCGACGTCGCCCGCCGCGGGCACGCCGTGACCCTCCGCGCCGCCTCCCTCCGCAAGACCGACCTCGACCCGGAGCTCTGCCGCCGCGTCCGCGGCTCCATCCTGCTCGCCGGCCCCCTCGCCGCCCGCCACGGACGCGCCGCGATCTTCCCGCCCGGCGGCGACGGCATCGGCCGCCGCCGCCTCGACACCCACTACGCCGGCCTCGCCAGCCTCGGCATCGACTGCGACCTGCGCGGCACGCCGGCCCGTCTCGTCCGCAAAAAGACCTTCCGCGGCGCCGAGATCCTGCTCGACGAAGCCTCCGTCACCGCCACCGAGAACCTCATGATGGCGGCCGTCCTCGCGCCGGGCCGCACCGTCCTCTTCAACGCCGCCTGCGAGCCGCACGTGCAGGACCTCGGCCGCCTGCTCCTCCAGATGGGGGCGCGCATTTCGGGGCTTGGCACCAACCGCATCGAGATCGAGGGCGTAAACACCCTCGGCGGCGCGCGCTGCCGGATCTCCCCCGACTACATCGAAATCGGCAGCCTGGTCGCCGCCGCGGCCGCCACCGGCGGGAGCCTTTCCATACGCGACCTGCCCGACGCCATGGCCCTGCGCGTCATGGAACGCGCCTTCTCCCGCCTCGGCGTACGCTGGACCCTCCGCGGCGGCGTGCTGGAGCTCCCCGCGCGCCAGGCCCTGCGCGTGCAGCGCGACCTCGGCGGGCAGATCCCCAAGCTGGAGGACGGCATCTGGCCAGCCATCCCCTCCGACCTGCTGAGCGTGCTGCTGGTCCTGGCGACGCAGGCGGCGGGCAACGTCCTGTTCTTCGAGAAGCTCTTCGAGAGCCGCATGTACTTCGTGGACCGCCTTCTGGACATGGGCGCCTCGCTCGTCCAGTGCGACCCCCACCGCGTGCTGGTCAGCGGCCCCTCCC
The DNA here is from genome assembly GCA_017540905.1 of Kiritimatiellia bacterium. GTDB lineage: Bacteria > Verrucomicrobiota > Kiritimatiellia > CAIQIC01 > Lenti-01 > CACXEY01. The sequence goes on from JAFYAC010000005.1 coordinate 2,823, forward strand.
GCCTGCACGGCGGGCTGCTGACGAGCCCGGACATCCGCGCCGGCATGGCGCTGGTCGTCGCGGCGCTGGCCGCCGACGGCACCAGCCGCATCGAGCAGGCGAACATGGTCGACCGCGGCCACGAACGCATCGACGCCCGCCTCCGCGCCCTCGGCGCCGGCATCGTCCGCGAGGACTGACCCGCCCGCCCCCCGTTTCCGCCTTGCCGTGCGCTGTGTTTTCGGGCATGATGCACGCGTTTATTCGGAGAGACACCATGACCCTCAAAGAAACATTGGCAAGGTCCGTGCTGCGGCACGGCCAGCAGACCGTGATGACCTACAAGCGCGACGGCGCCTGGCGCAACCTCACCTACGCCGAATTCCAGGACCTCGTGCGCAACGTCGCCGAGATCCTCGCCTCCGTCTGCCGCGTGCGCCCCAACGACCGCGTCGCGCTCATGGCCGGCAACTCCCCCGAATGGTGCGCCATCCACTACGCCATCACCGGCATCGGCGCCACGGCCGTCCCCATCGACGCCAAGCTCCAGGCCCCGGAAGTCTGCCACATCCTCTCCGACTCCGGCGCCACCGCCATCTTCATGGACGCGCACGGCGAAGAGAACATCCTGGACTTCTCCCGCCGCATCCCGGCGCTCAAGTACATCGTCCTTTTCGGCAAGAAGCTCGACCTCGACGCCGACGAAGCCGTCCGCAAGGGCATCCGCATCCTCGACTTCGACGAGCAGCTCGCCGCGACCCGCGAAGCCTCCCAGTCGCCCCGCGCCGCCTACGACCGCATGCAGCCGACCGACGACTCCATCGCCTCCTTCATCTACACCTCCGGCACCACCGGCCGCCAGAAGGGCGCCATGCTCTCCCACGGCAACTTCGTCGCCGACTTCGACTCCCTGGCCGCCGCCCTCGACATCTACACGAGCGACAACTTCTTCCTCCTCCTCCCCCTCCACCACGCCTTCGCCTTCACGACCTGCCTCGTGACCCCCGTCGCGGCCGGCTGCCGCATCAGCTTCGCCGAAGGCCTCCGCACCATCGGCGAAAACATCCGCGAGACCCGCCCCACCGTCGTCCTCGGCGTCCCCCTCCTCCTCGAAAAGATGTTCGACAAGATGAAGGCCGGCGTCAAGGCCAACGCCGGCGCCAACTTCCTCTGGAACGTCGGCCTCCGCGGCCCCGTCCGCAAGGGCCTCGCGGAAAAACTCGGCGGCCGCGTCCGCCTGATGATTTCCGGCGGCGCGCCGGTCGATCCCCAGCTCATCGCCGACATGGAATCCTACGGCCTGCGCGCGCGCGAAGGCTACGGCCTGACCGAATGCGCCCCCGTGCTGACCCTGACCCCCTACGAAGGCCCGATCGTCTCCGGCTCCTGCGGCCGCGTCCTGCCCTTCATCGAGATGAAAGTCTTCGACCCGAACGCCGAAGGCGTCGGCGAACTGGCGGCCAAGGGCGCGAACATCATGAAAGGCTACTTCAACAACCCGGCGGCGACCGAAGAAGTCTTCCGGGACGGCTGGTTCCTGACGGGCGACCTCGGCTACATCGACGCCGACAACTACGTCCACATCACCGGCCGCAAGAAAGCCCTCATCGTCAACCGCGAAGGCAAGAACATCTACCCCGAGGAAGTCGAACTCCAGATCAACGCCTCCCCGCTCATCCGCGAATGCGTGGTCCTGGGCTACCGCGACGCCGAAGAAGCCGTCGGCGAGCACGTCGGCGTCATCGTCGTCCCCGACGAAGACGCCCTGGCCGCGCGCGAAGCCTCCGAGAAGCGCAAATACAGCGAAACCGAAATCATCGCCCTCCTGCGCAAGGAAGTCAAAAACCAGTGCGCCAACCTGGCCGACTACAAACACCCCCGCCGCATCCAGATCCGCTGGGAAGAATTCAACAAGACCTCCACCGGCAAGATCAAGCGCTACCTCTACAACATGGCCACCGAAGAAGCCTGAAAGGAACTACCATGAACCGCCTGCCCATCGCCCTCCTCGCCCTCGCCGCCGCCGCCGCCTGCTGCGCCTACGCCGGTGCCTTCGACCGCGGCCACGCCACCGCAACCGAACCCGCCGCCGAACCCGCCGCCGCCACCCCCGCCGAACCCGGTCCCGGCTTCGCCGCCCTCTTCGGCGACGATCTCCTCAATGACAAGGGCGAGGCGGCCGACGTCTCCGAACTCGACGGCAAGACCATTGCCCTCTACTTCTCCGCATCCTGGTGCCCCCCCTGCCGCGCCTTCACCCCCCGCCTGGTGGACCTCGCCAAAAAACTCCAGTCCGACGGCAAACCCTTCGCCATCGTCCTCGTCGGCTGCGACCAGGACCGGCAGAAAGCCCTCGCCTACATGTCCTCCCACAACATGACCGGCTACCTCATTCCGCCCGAGGCCGCTTCCAACCGCGCCCTCTCCAAGCGCTACCACGTCTCCGGCATCCCCTACCTCGCCATCCTCGGCCCCGACGGCGCCACCATCGACCCCTCCGGCCGCGCCACCGTCCAGTCCTCCCCCGGCACCGCCTGGCAGAAGTGGTCCCGCTGAGAGCGGCACCGCCCCCCCCGCAACCTGGATTCCTGGCCCTCTAGACATCTAGAGAGCCAGGAACCTAGAATCTCCTTCCGCCCCCCGGGCCCCTGCTTCCCCCCCTCCCATCCCCCTCCCGCCCCTCTCTCCTCCATCTTTTGCAATTACGGGAAACACACTCATTTCCCCAATGTTTCCGCACATCCTCTACCCCATGAAAACCACCCGCCCCGCAAGGTTTGCCCCCCGGCCCGCCCTGTGGTAGATTGCCTCCCGTACGCCCCCCCACACCACCCACCAACCCAGGAGCCCCCATGAAACTTCCCTGCCGGACCTTTTTCGCCATGAGCGCCTTTGCCGCCTCCGCGATGGTGGCCACCGGAGACGCCGCCGCGCCCCGGACCGACACCTTCCAGGCGCCGGACGGACAGACCGTCGCCTTCACCTGCATCAAGCACGGCAGCCTCCGCATCCAGTACGGCGGGTTGGAAATCCAGGTCGATCCCGTCGGGCAGGGCCTCCCGCCCGCCACCGACTACGCCGCCTTCCCGAAGGCCGACCTCATCCTCGTCACCCACGAACACTTCGACCACTTCGACCGCGACGCCATCGCCGCGCTCCGCAAGGACGGCACCGAAATCGTCGTCAACCCGGCCGTCCACGGCATGCTCGGCGCCGGCCGGGCCATGGCCAACGGCGACCGCTTCGACTGGCGCGGCGGCATTGCCATCGACGCCGTCCCCGCCTACAACACCACCCCCGGCCACCTCCAGTTCCACCCCAAGGGCCGCGACAACGGCTACGTGCTCACCCTCGGCGGCCTGCGCGTCTACATCGCGGGCGACACCGAAGACATCCCCGAGATGGCCAACCTCTCCGGCATCGACATCGCCTTCCTGCCCTGCAACCAGCCCTACACCATGACGCCCGAACAGGCCGCCTCCGCCGCCCGCACCCTCTCCCCGAAAGTCCTCTTCCCCTACCACTACGGCGCGACCCCGGTCCGGCGCGTCGCCGACCTCCTCGACGGCAGCGGCATCGACGTCCGCATCCGCGACTACCAATGAGCGGGCGGCGCGCCCGCCGGACGCGCCGCCATCCCTCCCCCGCCCTCCCCCACCCTTCCGGCCATCAGCCGCGCAGCGCCCCGAAGAGCTCCGGCGTGGCCGCGCAGACGATGGTCCTCGCCCAGCGCCCCGCCTTGCCGGGCCCCACGGCCACCGTGGCGCCCGCCGCCTTCGCGATGGCCGCGGCCGCGGCGATGTCCCAGAGCCAGATGTCGTCCTCCGTGTAGGCATCCAGCCAACCGTTGGAGACGAACGCCCCCATCAGCGCGGCGGTCCCGAGCATCCGGATTTTCTTGTACTGCCGCACCTGCGCCACGAACTGGCGCATCGCCGCATCCCCCAGGTCCATGTGGTGGGGGAACCCCGTCGCCAGCGCCGCCTTTTCCGGATTCGTCACCCCCGACGGCTTCACGGGGATCCCGTTGAGCGTCGCCCCCCGCCCCACCGCGCCGAGGAAAAGGTGTCCTCCGAAGAAATCATAGACGGCCCCCAGCACCGGCTCCCCCTTGTCCCACAACCCGACCGAGGTGCAGCACATCGGCATCCCGCGGGAGTAGTTGAAGGTCCCGTCGAGCGGATCCACCACCCACATCCGGGACGTTTCCGAGAGGTCCCCGTGCTCGCCGCTCTCCTCCGTCAGCACCGGCAGCGGGAACTCCGCCGCCAGCACCTCCAGGATCTTCGCCTCCGCCAGCTGGTCCGCCCGGAGTTTGATGTCGTGCTCCGGCTCGCACAGCACCTCCAGCGGCCCGCGCGAGAGTCCCAGCAGCACGCGCCCCGCCTCCCGGACCGCCTTTTCCGCAACCCCCAGCGCCTTCACGGCATCGAATTCGACATTTGCATTCATGCCCCCACCGTAGGCCCACTCCCTCCTCCGCGCAAGCGCGAAAATGTCCCGGCGCCGCTGCCGGGTGGTTGAGCCCATCCCCGGGGCACAAAGTTTGACATTCCATCCCCCCTTCTGCTACGCTTTTCCACGAAAGTCCCACTGACGAAGGAGCCCCCATGCAACTGACCGTCAAAGAAGCGGCAAAGGAACTCAACGTTGCCGAAAAGACCGTATACCGCTGGATCCAGTCCGGCGGCCTCCCGGCCTACCGCGTCGCGGGCGAATACCGCATCAACCGCGCCATGCTCTACGACTGGGCCGGCTCCCGCAAGGGACGTCCCGGCGAGGTCCCCGCCGCCGCCCTGGCGACCGGCGCCGCCCCCGACCCCTCCGTCGGCGGACCCGACCCCAACGCCCTGCCCCCCCTTTCCGCGGCCCTCGAAGCCGGCGGCATCCATCACTCCATCCCGGGCGCCACCAAGGCCGAGGCCCTCAAGGCCGCCGTCGCCGCCCTGGCCCTCCCCGACCAGCTCAACCGCGACTTCCTCTTCCAGACCCTCCTCATGCGCGAGCAGCTCCAGTCCACCGGCATCGGCGACGGCGTGGCGATTCCCCACGTCCGCAACCCGGGGGTCCTCGGGCTCGCCGCCCCCCAGGTGGCCCTGTTCTTCCTCGAAAACCCCGTCGAGTTCGACGCCCTCGACGGCAAGCCCGTGCAAGCGCTCTTCATGCCGCTGGCCCCCAACGTCCGCGTGCACCTCCACCTCCTCGGCAAGATCGCCTTCGCCCTCCGCCAGCCCGCCATCAAGGAGCTGGTCGCCCGCGCCGCCGGACCGGACGAAATCCTCGCCGCCTTCCGCGCCCTCGAGTCCGGAAACGCCTGACCCTTCCCCCCCATCACGGAGCCCCCCCATGGACAACGCCCAAATCCAGGACAAGGAAAACCTCTACCGCAAGGCCCTCATGCCCCTGATGTCGCACCTCATCAAGAACGCCGAAAAGATTCCCGAGGCCACCCTGGCCGCGGCCCTGGACTTCGAAGCCTTCCGTTGGTCCAAGCTCCCCGTGGAAGACAAACGCGCCCGCCTGGCCACCGTGCGCACCGAAACCGCCGCCAAGGGCTCCCGCATCGAAAAGCACTTCGCTGACTACCCCCACCCCTTCAGCAAGCAGCTCTACGCCGACTACCTCCTCGCCCTCCGCGAGTACGCCTCCGCCCTCGGCATCTGATTCTCCCCCTTTCCCTCCCGCCCCTGGAGCGGTTCAAGCCGCCTTGGGAAGGCCGCGCTTCGTCGCGACCGCGCGCACGGGGTGTTCCTGTCATGTTCCCGAAGGGCCCTTTGGGCACGCCCCGCACGAAGCCGTTCCCCAGACCGGCCCCACGGCGGCGAGGGGACTCGCAGCCCTACCCCGGGCTCCGCGCAAGAAACGTGTTTCCCCGTGAAAATGGTGGTTCTTCGGGGATTGTAGGGGAAACACCTCTGGAATTCCACGAATGCAAGGCACAAGGAGGGTGACAGAACACTCCCCCCTCCGAGAGGAGGGCGAATGCTTGCGCACCCCCCCATGCCCTGAATACAGCCCCCATCTTCCCGGCAGCATCGTCACCACCCACAGAAGAACCAAAAGTGTAGCCGTATCCTGGGAGGGCCCGGCTTCGTCCGGGCCGTGTCCACAGGGCGCTTCGGGGACATGCCTGGAACACTCCGTTCGCGCGGCCGCGACAAAGCGCGGCCCTCCCCGTGGAGCACACAACACGGGCGACGCGATGGGCGGCTCCACGCCGTTTCCGAGACCACCCTGTCAGCCACCCACCGCCACCGGCGCCAGCACCAGCCGGAACCCGTTGACCATCCCGTGCGCGTCGCCGCGGAAGCCGTAGCGCGCGGCGGCGTTCAGGCGCGTCGGCTGCCAGTCGTCCCAGCCGCCGCCGAGCCACCCGCCGAACTGGTCCCCGCCCGGCTCGCGCGACGCCGTCTCCCACACGTTGCCGTTCGCCCCGAAGATGCCCCACGCGTTCTCGCCGCTGTCCTGGACGTCGGCCGTGCAGGCCGCCCCGTCCCGGTAGCCCTCGATGGCGGGCATGTCCGGGAACGCCGCCGCGAGCGCCTCGTCCGCGTAGTTCCCGCGCGTCGGCGGCAGCTCGTCGCCCCATGGGTACGCCGTTTGCGTCCCGGCCCGGATGTACGCCTCGGCCTCCGCCGCCGTCGGCAGCCGGTACGCCAGCCCCTCCGGCAGCTTCCCGGCCTCCCGTTCCCGCTCCGTCAGCCACTGCGCGTACGCCCGCGCCTCCGCGAAATTCACGCCGACCACCGGCTGGTTCTCCCCCTCCAGCGACACCGCCTGCGACGGCTTGCCCTTCGGGCTGGTGAACTTCCCGCTCGCGTGCCCGGGCTCCTTTTGGCGGTACTCCCGGTTGCTGACCTCGAAGCGCCCGACCCACATCTGCATCTCGAACACCCACACGAACTGCATCCCCGCCGAGCCCGCCACCCACGGCTTGCCCTCGGTCGGCAGCGGCGTATCCGCGACGAGCGGCTGCACGCCGCGCGCGCGCCGCACCGGCGCCGGCAGGGCCTCCTCCGCGGGCTCCTCGGCCGGCGCGGCGGCGACCGCCGCCGCATGCCCCGCCGAGTTCAGCGTGTGCGCGATGGCCAGGACGATCCCCGCCCCTGCCGCGACCACGGCGACGCCGATGGCCGCCAGCCCGGCCACTTTCAACACCTTCCTGCGCAGCTCGCCCGTGCCCTTGCGGCGGCCGCCGACCTTCTCCCCGCGCAGCGCCTTGACGAAGTCCCCGCACGAGACGTACCGCCGCTGCGGCTTGGCCTCCAGCGCCCGCGCAAACGCCTTTTGCGCCGCCGGCGGCCACGACGCGCGGTCGTCCGCTTCCGGTCCGCTCTTGCCGGTCATCGCCCAGCACGCCACGGCGGCGAGCGAGTACTGGTCCGCCGCCGAATCCGCCTCCGCGCCCGCCCGTTGTTCCGGCGCGCGGAACGCCGCCGCGAGCGCCTCCTCCTCCCCGCGCCGCACCGACGTGTGGCGGCCGAACGAGAGCCCGAAGTCCGTCACCCGCACCGTCCCCGACTCGTCCACGAACACGTTCGTCGGCGTCAGGTTCCCGTGCGCCGCGCCCTGGGCGTGGACGTAGTCCAGCGCCGCGGCCGCCTGTTCCAGCACCGGCAGCAATTCGTCCAGCGACGGCCTCTTGCCGTCCCGGTCCGCCTCCAGCCCCTCGGCCCATTCCGCGAGCGTCTGCCCCGGCGCATAGTCGCCGACCAGATACACCTCCGCCCCCGCGTACACCATCTGCCGCACGGGCGCGACGTTCGGGTGGTCGCTTTCCGCGAGCTTGCGGATGTTCTCGTGCAGCACCGCGAGCAGCGCCTTCGAGCGCCGCACGTCGGGCGGGAGCCACCGCAGCACGACGGGCGCGCCGTCCGCATGGCCGTCGCGGCAGAGCCAGACTTGGCCGAGCACGCTTTCCCCGAGCTCCCCGACCGCCTCGTACCGTCCCCAAAGCACCGTGCCGGCCTCGATGCCGCCGGACTTCGGCCGGCCAACCTGGTTCTCGTTCCCGTTCTCGTTCATGACACTACCTTATGCCCCAAATCCGTCCGACCTGCAACGGCAAATTCGCCTTCCCCTCATTTGCCCCCGAGCCCCCGCCCGCAGTCCGCGAACAACCGGCAGCCGTCCTCCGTGACCACCACCGTGTCCTCGATCCGCACCCCGCCCAGACCCGGAACGTACAGTCCCGGCTCCACCGTCACCACGTTCCCCGCCCGCAGCGCCCCGCCCTTGCGCGAGAGCCGCGGTTCCTCATGGATTTCCAGCCCCACCCCGTGACCGAGCGAATGGATGAAGCCGCACTCCTCCCCCGGCGGCTCCAGCTTCGTCTCGTACCCCTGCTCCAAAAAGAACTTCTCCACCGCCCGCTGCACGTCGCTGCCCTTGACGCCGGGACGCAGCATGCCGAGCGCCAGCCGTTGCGCACCTTCCACCGCCGCGTGCATCCGCCGCAGCCAGTCCGGAATCCGCCCCTTCGCCACCGTCCGAGTGAAATCCCCCCAGTACCCGGTCCTGCGGTTCTGCGGAAAGATGTCCATCACCACCGGCTGCCCCTCGCGCACCACCCCGCCGCCCTCGTCGTGGGGCCGCGCCGCCTGCTCCCCCACCGCCACGATCAGCCCGTCCGCGGACTCGCATCCCTGCCGCCGCAGCTCCCCCTCGATGAGCTCCTTGAGCCGCTCCGACGTCAGCGCCCGCCCCTCCAGCACCAGCCGCCCACCCTTCCCGAGGTCGCTCCGCCGCATGGCCCCCGCCGCCACCCGGAAGGCCCGTACCGCCGCCCGCTGCGCCTCGGCGATGCACGCCAATTCGTCCTCCCCCTTCACCTCCCGTTCCGGGAAGGCCGCCCCCTTGCCGATCCCGACCCGGATTCCCTCCTTCTCCAGCCGCCGCGCCACCCCGACGGGGAACCCCTCCGACACCTCCACCGACCGCACCCCCAGCCGCTTCAACCACGCCGCCGCGTCCCCCTTGCCGCCCTCCTTCTCCAGCATCTCCCGCGTCCAGATGCCGGCCTCCGGGCACGCCGCCCCCGCCCGGCCCGCCTCCAGCGGCGACACCAGCAAATCCTTCTTGCCCCCCCGCACCAGCGCCAGGAACGGATCCGGCGCCGTGAACCCCGTCGCGTACCGGATGTCCGGCACGTCCGCCCCCTGCGCGTACAACAACCTGGCCCTTGCACTCTTCCTGTTCGTCTTCATGCCTCCCATCCTACCCCCTCCCTCCCCCCATTGCAACGCCGCGTCCGCCCATCGTTGGGATTGCGGAAAACATTGGCTTTTCCCCATGTTTTCCTTGATATCCCGCACATCCCCACGCCCCTTTCCCAGCGACGGGGGAACGCGCCGCCGTGCCTTGCGTTGCGGAAGGAACGTGTTTTCCCTTCGTGAATGGCCGTCCCCTGCCCGCGGACGCGCGGAAGCGCGTCCCTCCCCTTGGCGAGCGCAATGGTCGCGCTTCCGTGTGACTTGTGGGTGGGGAAACGTCCGGGAAGCGGAAGAAAATGGTTCTGCGGGAATTATAGTGGACAGGGAGGAGGATTGCCGTGAGACTGTGGAGAGATATTTGGAGAATTCTTGCGCGCACCCCATGCCCTGAATACCGCCCCCATCGCCCCAACCCCTTCGTCACGACCCACTAAAGCTGTTTAAGAAATAGTGTATCCGTTCCAGGGCAAACAAACTCCGATTTGTCCGATGCCTCCGCTAACGCTCCGGCGATGCGTTCCAATCGCTTCTTCAACTGCACTTCAATGTGCGCAGCGACGGATGCCCCGGAGGTGGGGCATCCGTCGCTGCGCACACGGCGAAGAATTGTTCCGATTTCGGGATGCGAAACGTTGGAAAAACTCCTTTCAAGCTTCCGCGACTGATTTGCGGGCCGGAATGGGAAAAATGTCCATCGTGCGGACAGCGACGGAGGTCCCGGACACGGGACGTCCGTCGCTGTCCGCGTTGTGGAATGCCATGAAACTGGTCATTGGGAAGCTTGGCCGGAGCGTTAGCGCAGGCATCGGACAAATCGGAGTTTTGTCTCCCTTTCCAATGCGGCCGCATTGTTTCTTGAACCGCTCCCCCCCCGAAGAACCTGTGGCATTTTCGGTTGTTTTCCGCTGTTTGTCCGCCGAGGGACAACCGCCTCTTCCCCGGCAAGACGGGTGAGAAATGTGTTGACCAAAATCGATGCTTGTCGATTTTGGTCTAGACCAATATCGAGCATGGTTGATTTTGGTCTTGCCTTTTGCGGGCTCTCCGGCTTACGGTTCGGCCATGCAACGGATTTACCAAACGCTCCTTTCCGACCACTTCGCCCGCAACCGCCAGATGGCCTTCCTGTCCGGTCCCCGGCAGGTCGGCAAGACCACCCTGGCGCAGCAGGCCCTTCCCGGTGCCGCCTTTTTCTCCTACGACAACCCCTCGGCCGCGCATGCCATCGCCGCCGGTCCCGACCGCGTCGCGGAGCTGGCTGGCCTTGCGGATCCGCTCCACGCCCGCAACGGCGTCCTCTTCGACGAACTCCACAAGTTCCCCCGCTGGAAGTCGTTCCTCAAAGGCTTCTTCGACGTCCACGGGGATGGCCTGCCGGTCGCGGTCACCGGCTCCGCGCGCCTCGACGTGTACAAGCGCGGCGGCGACTCGCTGATGGGGCGCTACTTCCCCTACCGCATCCATCCCCTGACCGTCGGCGAACTGGCCGGAACCGCCATCGACCTCGAAACGGAGTTCCGCCCCCCGCAACCGGTTCCCGCGGGGGCCCTTGGCGCGCTCCTGCAGTACGGGGGCTTTCCCGAGCCGTTCCTGAAAGGCGAGCGGCGGTTCTGGAACCGCTGGAAACGGCTCCGCCTGGAGCGACTCTTCTTCGAAGACCTCCGCGACCTTTCCCGCGTCCAGGATCTCCGCGGGCTGCGCACCCTGGCCGAGCTGCTGGCGCCGCGCGTCGGCTCGGGGCTCAACATGGCGGACCTCGCCGCCGACCTGTCCGTCTCTCCCGACACGGTGAAGACTTGGCTGGGCATCCTGGAATCGGTCTACTGGTGCTTTCCGGTCCGGCCCTGGTTCCGCAACGTCGCCAGTTCCATCCGCAAGCAGCCCAAATACTATCTCTGGGACTGGTCCCTCGCCCCCGAAGGCGGCCCCCGCGCCGAAAACCTGGTGGCCTCGCACCTGCTCAAGGCGGTGCATTGGTGGACCGACACCGGCCTCGGCGACTATTCCCTCCACTATCTGCGCACCAAGCAGGGCCAGGAAGTGGACTTCCTCGTGGCCAAGGACAACGTCCCCTTCCTCCTCGCCGAATGCAAGACCTCGCCCCGCGCAACCCTGTCCCCGGCGTTGCTCCGTTTCCAGGCCCTTTTCTCGGTCCCCTACGCCTTCCAGGTCGCCCTGGACGCCCCGGCCTCGGAGCTCGATCCCCACACCCTGCGCAACCGCCCCTCGCTGATTTCGGCCGCGGACTTCTTCAAGGTCCTCCCCTGACCGCCCCGCGCGTCAGGCGGTCGGGTTGGGGGTGAAGCCGTAGGGGGCGAGGGCCTCGACGGTTTCGGAGAGGGGGAGGCCGACGACGTTGGTGTAGGAGCCGCGGACGGAGCGGATCATGTACGCCGCCAAGCCCTGGATGGCGTAGGCGCCCGCCTTGTCCATCGGTTCGCCGGTGCGGATGTAGGCGTCGATTTCGGCGTCGGCGAGGGGCTTGAATTCGACGTCGGTGACGACGGTCTGGGAGTGGTATTCCCCGGCGGTGCGGATGCACAGGCCCGTCATGACCTGGTGGGTGCGGCCGGAGAGTTCGCGGAGCATGCGGCGGGCGTCGGCGGCGTCCTTGGGTTTTTCGAGGATACGGCCGTCCTGCACGACGACGGTGTCGGCCGCGACGGCCACCGCGGGGCCCGGAACGCCCGCGGCGGGCGCGGCGGCGAGGGCGTCCGCGGATTTTTCCTCGGCGTTGCGCCGGACGTACTGTTCGGGGGTCTCGCCGGGATGGACGCGTTCTTCGGTGCCGGGCTTGACGACGGTGAAGTTCCAGCCCATGCGGGTGAAGAATTCGCGGCGGCGCGGGCTGCCGCTGGCGAGGATGAGGGAGAGTTTGGGGGAATTGTTCATGGTTGTGCCTTCTGGTTGGCGGGGTTGCGGGTGATCCAGCCGTCGGTGCCGGGGCCTTCGATGGACCGGAGGAGGACCTTGATGGAGGCGACGGGCACGCTGGCGGTGACGCGGCAGAGGGTGCAGCGGGCGTCGTCGGACACCCACACGAACATGCGCCCCTTGCGGACGAAAAGGCCGTTGAATTTGCCCTTGGGCTCCATCTTGAGGGTGGCGACCTTGCCGTAGGGCTTGCCGATGTCGAGGGTTTCCTTCTGGCCGGCTTCGAGGATGAGTTCGTAGAGTTTTTCGTCGGTCATGACGCGGTAGGTGCGGGTTTCGCCGGCCTTCACGGGGTCCTTGCGGATCCAGTACATGAGGCCCATGAGGTCGCGCGTGTCGGGGTCGATGGGGAACTCTTCGGGGTTGAGGCGCAGCAGCGATTCCCAGCGCCCGGTGCGGCGGGCGTGATCGAAGGTGGTGATGTCCCACGTCTTGTGGCGGCCCTCGCTGCTCTGTTTCTCGAAGCAGATCGGCAGGAAGGTGGCCGGGTCGAGGATGGTCTGCATGTACTCGGCGACGGGGTAGAGCATCTCGACGATGCCGTTGGATTCGGCGGTCATGGTGAGGGCGAGGAAGCGCCGGTCGCCGATGCGCAACCACTGGGCGGTGGCGGTGGCTTCGCCGACGGTGAAGACGCCCCAGTGGATGTCGTACTTCGCGACTTCGCCGACGGGGAACCAGTACTCCGGCACGGGGGCGTCCCACGGGATGCCGCGCTCCGTGAGGTCGCCCAGCCGCGCGAGCACCTGCGTGTTGACGGTCGGCGGCGCACCCGGCTCGGGCGCGAACACGCGGAACGCGGCCTTGCGCGCCTCGTAGGCGGCCTTCTCGGCCTTGTGCGCGGCGGCCTCCTCCGGCGTTTCCGCCGCGGCACGGGACGCGGGGAGAACCAGCAGGACGGCAACGGCCGAAACCGCGGCAATCCGGAGCATGGCCCGCAGTACTCCCCCCGTCGCGGCCCCTTTCGTTTGTCTTTGGCAATCCATGTACTTCCCTTTCATGGCCGCGCCACCCCCCTCTCGGAGGGGGGCGGAGACAGCGGCCCGCCTTGTGCTTTCCGGGCGATGACCGATGATGCTGCGTCCGGCTTTCATTTCGCGTTCCCGCTCACTGCATCGATCACCTGCGAGACCTCGGCGATGCCCATTGACGGCGCGGCGAAGAAACCGCTTTCCTCGAGCTTCGTTTCGAGGTCCTGCGCCAAATCCCGCGGCACGACCAAATCGCACCGCTCGCGCGCGTGGGACGCCGTGGCCCCGCGCGCGATCCATTCCCCGCCCTCCGCCTCCCCGCCCGCGCCCTCCGCGTCGGGCTCCGCGCCGGTCATCTGGCGCAGCATCAGCGACTTCGTGGCGCCGCCGGCCCCCGCATTGAGCGCCACGGCGATCGGCTTCTCGCCGGCCCCCTCCTCGCAGATGAGGCTCAGCCGCGCCAGCCGCCGCGCGTGCCCACCCTGCGCCGGCCGCCCCCCCGCGTACGGCAGCCGCCGCCAGTCCGTGGACCCGCGCAGCATGTCGAGGGTGCTGATGACCTGCTCCATGCTGGCGACGTGCCGCCGCGGGTCCCGGTACATCTGCGTGTTCGTCACCAGCGCATGCACGCGGGAGCGGCACAGGTACCCCCGCCCCGGCTCCCGCAACCGCGCCTTGCGGACCATCACGTCCATCACGAAGTCGCTGTCCGCCGGCGGCACGATGGCCATCAAGATCTCCTTGTCGCGCGGGATCGTGATCCGCAGCAGCCCGAGCCGGTCGCGCAGCCCCATCCCCTCGCCATAGCTGACGGTCGGCACGCAAAGCCCCATGTCCAGCAGCGAAAACGCCAGTTCCGACGCCCTCCCGCGCTGCACCACGCACCAGATCAGGTCGTGCGGCGACGTCTTCAGCGGCACCCGCGACGCCCACGCCGGCAGCTCCAGCGAGAGCTTCTCCTTCGGCGGCTTTCCCGGAAGGAACAGCGTCACCGGTTGCGCGAAGAGGCTCCCCCGTCCCGGCAGGAACAGATCCGCCGCCGCCGCCACCCTCACCATCGCCTCCGTCTCCCGCCCGCGCGGCAGGTGGAACCGGATGATGTCCGACGGCGCCTCCGACAGCACCGTACGCTGCCCGAACAGCCCCCGCCGCATCCGCACCGAATCCTGCTTCGCGTGCTCCGCGAAATACCCGCCGACCCCCATCCGGCGCAGCTCCTCCTCCACCGCCGACGTCAGGCGCCGGTCCACGATGCACACCACCTTCGACGCTTCGAACCGGATCATGGCGCCACCTCCCCGGCCGCCGCCGCCCCGTCGTCATCCCCCTCCTCGCCCCCCTCCGCCCCCGGACGGTACCCCACCGGCCCACCCTCCCCCGCCGACAGCGCCTGCCGCCGCGCCGCCACCCACAGCCCGCTCAGCAACACCGCCACGATCGGGCACAGCGACGCCATCGTCACCACCCCGAACGCCTCCGACGCCCCCGCCGCCTTGCCGATTCCCAGCCCCGCCGCGATGACCAGCGGCACCGTGATCGGCCCCGTCGTCACCCCCGCGCTGTCCCACGCGATCGCCGTGATGTCCTCCGGCGAGAACGCCGTCAGCACCAACGCCAGCGCGTACCCCCCGCACAGCATCGGCGTCAGCGGCCAGCCGAACAGGATCCGCCCGAACCCGGCCATCATCCCGACCCCCACGCCCACCGCCACCGTCGTCACCAGGAACGACTTCTTGTACGTCCCGGTCGTCAACTCCTCCAGCGTCACCCCCAGCGCCGCCAGCGACGGCTCCGCCAGCGTCGCGCCGACCCCCATCGCGAACGCGAAGAACAACACCAGCGCATACCCCCAGAACGTCCTCCCCCCCGCGATTGCCGGCTCCGTCGGCACCCACTCGTACCGCCGCTTCCCCGCGTCATAGCGCGCCTCGTCGAAGCGGATCCACGCCGCCCCCTCCCCCGCCGCGCCGGCCACCGGCAGATACCGCACCACCGTCCCGTCCGGCTCCACCGCATCCACCGCCCGCTCCGGCAGCACCCCCTCGTAAAACACCGCCTTGTCCGGCCGCTCCGCCGCCTGCCATGCATGCGGCAGCGCCCGTCCCGTCTGGTTGCCGAGGCTCGACAGCCCCGCCTCCATCCCCTCGTTGAACACGCACAGCCCCGCCAGACTGAACACCACCCCCAGCACCACCTCGTCCGGATGCGGAATCTTCTCCCTCACGAACACCACCAGCGCCACCAGCAGCACCCCCACCAGCGGCAGAATCGCCTTCGCCGCCACCGCCAGATTCTCCCCCAGCGACGCCTCCCCGTCCCCATCCCCATCCGTCCCCACAGTCCCCTCCGTCCCCACAGTCCCCGTCCCCACAGCCCCCGCCTCCCCCGCCAACCGTGCCAGCGCCGCCTCGTCCCCGCCCACCGTACGCAGCGCCGCCGCCCGGTTCTCCGGCGCGAAGAACGCCTCCGCGCTGCCCGGCGCCGGGAACCCGTGCGCCAGCGACAGCCCCAGCACCAGCACCGCCAGCACCGGCAGCGCCGACGCCAGCGTCACCACGCCGAGCCCGCCGCCCGCCTCCTCCCCGCGGCCCGCGATGCGCGAGACCCCGAGCCCCAGCGCGATGACCAGCGGCACCGTCACCGGCCCCGTCGTCACCCCGCCCGAATCCCACGCCAGCCCGAGGATCGGCGCCGTCCGCGGATCCAGCGCCGCCCACACCGTAACCGCCAGCAGAGCCGGGATCAGCGGGAACAAAATCGGCTTCAGCCGCCACGCCCGGAGGAACCGGAACATCCCCACCACCACCGCCAGCCCCACGCCCAGCGCCACCGCCCCGACCAGCCACCCGGACCCCTCGTTGAGCAGATAATACAGCAACGGCGCATCCCAGGGCGCCACCGCGCTCCCCTGCTGCTTCAGGAACCCGATCGCCGGCTCCGCGAACGTCGCCGTCACCCCGAGCACGGCCGCGAACGCGACCAGCACCAGCAACCCCGCCCGTGCCGGGAGCCGCAGCCCGCACCGCTCCCCGAGCGGCATGATGGCCAAAAACAACCCTTCCATGAAAAGCGCCAACCCCACCACCACCGCCAGAATCCCCCCGCACACCCCCGGCAGATCCCTTATCGGCACATGCAGCACCGCCACCTGGAACAGCGCCAACCACACCGTGATGAACGCCACCGCCTTCACCTGCGCCGCAATCCGGTCCCACGCATACCCCCCCACCAGCTCCGCCTTCCTCCTGAACGACATCGCCGGCGGCCTGACCGCCGCCGCGGCCTCCGCGCCATCCTTCACCCGTTCGCTGTCCATCGCCATCTCGCCATGCTTCCCGCGGGCGCCTCGCCCGCATTCCGCACATACTCCTTTCCCGTATCCCCCTTGTCAACCCTCCTGCCGCGTCGTCTTCAGGATGGCCATGTCCGCCGGCGTGAATATCCGCGCCAGCCAGCAGGAGAGCAGCGCGGGCACCGCCGCCAGGGGAATCCGCACCCACGGCGACGCCTCGGGCAGCAGCGTCACGATCAGCCAGTCGCCGAACGCGCATCCCGCGACGCCGGCCGCCAGCCACACCGGCCGCCACGCCGCGAGGTCGATCCAGCGCGGCGCGCGGAGCACCGCCATCAGGTACACCGTGAGGGCGACCAGGCTCCCCAGCGTCGCGAGCGCCGCCCCGGGCGCCCCCCAGCGGGGCACGGTCACGAAGTCCGCCGCCAGGTTCAGCACCGCCGCGCCCAGCGTGGCGCCGCCGACGAGCCGCGACCGGTTCTCGGCCAGCAGCGCGCGGCTGGCCACCGTCGAGACCAGGAACGCCAGCGGCACCCCGGCCGCCGACGGCAGCAGCGCCGCCGCGTCGCGGAACTCGGGGCCCGCGATGATGGCGAAGATGTCGTCCCGGAAAAACGCCAGCCCCAGCCCCAGGATGGACCCCAGCCCGATGACGTGCCGGAGCATCAGGCTGAACAGCCTGCGCATCTCGTCCGTCGGCGGCGCGAGGCAGCGCACGCGGACGCCGCCCCCCGCGCCTTCCGCGGCGGCGGCGGCCTCGTTGCGCCGGTTCGCCGCGGCGTAGAGGTGGGGAATGGACAGGTCCAGCAGGCTGGCCCCCGTCACGTACGCCATCATCGCGATGTTCATCGCCAGCGTGTATTCCGCGACCGCGGCCATGTCGAAGAACGCCAGCAGCAAATACCGGTCCGCCAGCCGGAACATGATTTCCCCGGCCATCATCGGCAGCAGCGGCAGCCCGTACGCCAGCACGTCCTTCACCCCCTCCCCCTGCGGCGCCTCCGACGGCCCCGGACGCCGGTCGAACACCAGCACCGCCGCCGCGAGCGCCGCGAGCCACCCCGTCCAGATCCACAGCGTGTGCTGGAAGGATGCCGCCGCCCAGGCGCCCGCCGCCACCACCGCCAGGAACCACAAGTCGTTCTGGAACAGCTGGATGGAGCGCAGGACACCGATCCGGTTGCATCCCAGCGCGTAGAACACGCGGTACAGCAGCCACAGCGTCAGCCCCAGGTCCACCCACAGGCACAGCACGTCCACGGCGTTCCACGACCCCGAACAACCCAGCGCCCACAGCGCCGCCGCCACCGCCCCGCTCAGCAACCATCCCGGCAGCGCCAGCCGCCGCAGCAGCAGCGACAACCACCCCTTCTGGCGCGCCGCGGGCAGCCCCGGCAGCCGCCGCGCCAGGAACTCGTACCCCCCCAGCGCCAGCAGCGTCGCCAGGAACGTCACCGTCGTCACCGCCAGCGTCAGCGCCCCGTACAGCGGCTTGCTCAGCTGCTCGGTCAGCAGCCGCGACCGCACCGGGCTCAGCAGGAACCGCAGCCCCACGTACCCGAACGAAAGCAGGAAAAACCCCGAAAACCGCTTCATCTTCCCCGACGGCGCGGCAGGGTCCCCGGCGGCGTCCGGCTGTCCGGCGCCGGACCGTGATTGCTCTTGATTGTTCATTGGCTGGAGGTTAGGGTTGGTCGTTGCGCCCCGGGATTGGGGCCGATTGTCCATATTGGCACAGCCCCCCCGCCAACGCAAGCACGCATGACAACGCTCGCCTCCATCATCATCCCCTCCAACGGCCGCCCCTGCCTGGCGGAGGCCCTGGACTCCATCCGCCGCTCCGGCGCCGCCGTGCCCTTCGAAGTCATCGTCGTCGGCGAGCTCCCCCCCGGCCTCGCCTTGCAGGCGCCGCACGAGCGCCTCGTCCCCTGCTCCGGCCTCCTCACCGGCCCCATGCGCAACATGGCGGTGCGCGAAGCCCGCGGCGACCTGCTGCTCTTCACCGACTCCGACTGCATCGTCGACCCCGGCTGGATCGACCGCGCCGCCGCCGCCTGCACCCCGGAGCGCCCCGTCGTCGCCGGCGGCATCCGCTTCCCCGAAGGCAACGCCTGCGACTGCGGCGACAACCTCGCCATCTTCCACGCCGTCCACGTGTCCCGCAAGCCCGGCCCGCGCCCGCCCTGGGGCATCGGCACCAACAACCTCGCCGTGCGCCGGGACCTCTTCGACCGCGTGGGCGGCTTCGACGCCAACCTCTCCAGCGGCGAGGACGCCGAATTCCTGCACCGCGCCGCCGCCACCGGATGCGGCATCCGCTTCGACCCCTCCTTCGCCGTCCGCCACCAGAGCGGCCGCGACACCCCGGCCCTCGTGCGCAACCACGCCCGCTGGTACGCCGAAGGCACCATGAAGCTCCTCCGCGACGGAATGGTCGCCTCCGGCGGCCTCCGTGCCGACGCCCTCGTCGGCTGGCTTCCCGGCGGCCCGGCCCTCTGGAGCGCCCTCGCGGCCACCGCGGCCGTGGCGCGCATCGTCCTGCCGCATCCCCCCTTCTGGTGCCTCGCGCGCGCGTGGCCTTGGGCATGGTGGTTCCTCTACACCCTCCGACGCGAAAAATTCCGTTGCCTGCGCGCCGCGCGCAAGGCCGCCCGCCCGTGAGCCGCGCCTCCCCACCCGATGCCGCCGTGCGGCGGCGCAGCGGCGGCCTGTGGCTCCTGGCCGCCCTCCTGCCCTGCCTCGCGCTCCTCGCCGTCGCCCTCGGACGCTACCCCGTCGCGGGCTTCGCCCCCCTGCGCGACCTCCCCACCGACCCCATGCTGCGCGCCATCGTCCTCGACGTGCGCCTCCCGCGCGTCCTCCTCGCCCTCCTCGCCGGCGCCATGCTGGCCGGGGCCGGATTCGTCTTCCAGATGGTCTTCGCCAACCCCCTCGTCGAGCCCGGCTTCCTGGGCGTATCCCAAGGCGCGGCCCTCGGCGCGTCCGCCGTCATCGTCGCCTGGGGCTGGACGCCCCTCGGCGTGCAGGCCGCGGCGGCCGGCGGCGCCCTGCTGGGGCTGCTCGCCACCTGCCTGCTCGCGCGCCGCTTCCGCTTCGGCGGATGGATCCTCCGCCTCGTCCTCGCCGGAATGGCCGTGTCCGCCGTCCTCGGCGCCGCCCTCGCCTTCGTCAAGCTCGTCGCCGAACCCTCGCGCGACCTCCAGGACATCACCCTCTGGATGATGGGCGGCCTCTGGAACGCCTCCTTCCCCGCCCTCGCCTCCGTCGCCCCGGCGTCCCTCGCCGCCCTGGCCCTCCTCTTCGCCATGCGATGGCGCCTGAACCTCCTCTCCCTGCCCGACCGCACCGCCCACTCCGTCGGCATGGACCCGCGCCGCGGCAAGACCGTCCTGCTGGTCGCCGCCGCCGTCGGCACCGCCTCCGTCATCTCCGTGTGCGGCCTCGTCGGCTGGGTCGGACTCCTCGTCCCCCACCTGGCCCGCGCCCTGTTCGGCGCCGACGCCCGCCGCGCCCTCCCCGCCTCCATGCTCCTCGGCGCCGCCCTGGTGCTCCTCTGCGACACCGCCGCCCGCTCCCTCCTCCCCGGCGAAATCCCCCTCGGGCTCCTCACCAGCCTGCTCGGCGCCGCGGGCTTCTGCGTCATGGTCTCCCGGCGCTCACCCTTCCGCACCACCGCCAAGGACGCCCCATGACCGCCCCCGCCCCCGCCCTCTCCCTCTCCTCCGTCTCCTACACCTACCCCGGCGCCGCCGCCCCGGCCCTGGACGGCGTGACCTTCGACCTCCCCCGCGGTGCCAGCCTCGCCCTCCTCGGCCCCAACGGCGCGGGGAAGACCACCCTCATGGACCTCCTCCTCCGCTGGAAAACGCCCACCTCCGGCACCATCGACCTCGCCGGCCGCCCCCTGGCCGCCTACGCCCGCGCCGACCTGGGCCGCGCCGTATCCCTGGTCCCGCAGGGCGAGACCGCCCGGTTCGCCTTCACCCTCCGCGAGTACGTCCTGTTCGGGCGCGCCCCCCACGTCGCCGCGCTGGCCATGCCGACCGCCGAAGACGAATCCGCGGCCGCCTCCGCCCTCCGCGACACCGGCCTCGACGGCCTGGCCGACCGCGACGTCTCGACCCTGAGCGGCGGCGAACACCAGCTCCTGCTGCTGGCGCGGGCCATGGCCCAGCGGACCCCGCTGATGCTCCTCGACGAACCCACCAGCGCCCTCGACCCGGCCAACACCGCCCGCGTCGCCCATATCCTCCGCGACCTCCGTGACCGCGGAACCACGCTCCTCTGGACCACCCACGACCCCTCCCTGGCGGCGGCGGAAGCCACCCACGTCGCCCTGTTGCGTTCCGGCCGCCTCCTGGCCTCCGGCCCCACCCTCTCCACCCTCACCGCCGAAACCCTCACCGCCCTCTACTCCACCCCCCTCCGCACCCTCCGCCACGCCGGCCACCTCCTCGTCTACCCCGCCTAGCCCCCCCC
>JAFYAC010000041.1 GCA_017540905.1 Kiritimatiellia bacterium
CGGCGGCGGCGGGCGCGGCGAGCGCCGGCGCGACCGCAACGGCCGCGGCCGCCACGGCGGCGGCGAGCAGGCCCAGGGCCAGCAGGGCGCCGACCAGCCCGCCGCGCCCGCGGCGGCGGATGCGCCCGCGCCGGCCCCCTCGCAGGACAACCAGGTCAGCAACCTGATCGACTTGGTGGACTGACAAGGCCGGACAAGCCAGAAACCGCCTGCGGGCGGGATGGGCCGGAGCTTCGCGCTCCGGCCTTTTTCGTGGCGCGGCAGGATGGCGAAACGCCGGGGGGGATGGGCGGAAATTTTGTTTCCAATGGCCGGGGAAGGGGGTTATAAGGGACGGGAACGGCAAGGGTGCCGTAAAGAAAGGGTTGGTGCGCGTGGAGAAGTCAATGGAACGGTTGCTGGAGCTGCAGGAGTGCGACCTGGAAATCGCGCGGCTGCGGCGGGAAATGGCCGACATCCCGAAGCGGAAGGCGCAGATGGAGTCGGCGCTGGATGCCCAGAAGGAACGGGTGGCGCAGGCGGAACGGGGTCTCCGGGAAGCGCAGGAGCGCATCAAGCGCGCGGAAGGGGAGATCGAGGCGGCGCGGCAGCAGGAGCGGAAGTACCGGGAGCGGCAGCTGCAGATCAAGAGCAACGAGGAGTACCGGGCGCTCGAAAAGCAGATTGCCGCGCTGCGGGAGCAGGTGTCGGGGTACGAGGACGCGGAGCTCGCGGACATGGAGGCGGTGGACCGCCGCAAGGCGGAGGCCGCGGAGCAACGGGCGGAGCTGGACCGGCAGTCGCGGCGGGTGGAGGCGGAAGTCGCGGAGTTCCTGAAGCAGGCGGAGGGGCTCGGGGGGCAGCTGGCGGCGCTGGAGGCGGAACGCCCGGCCAAGGCGGCGGAGGTGGACGCGGAGTGGCTCGCGCGGTACGAGCGGATTGCGGCCAAGGGGAGCGGGGCCATCGCGGTCGTGGAACACGGGGCGTGCGGGCACTGCCACATGAAGCTCTCGCCGGCGCAGGTGGTCGAGGCCCGCAAGCGGGACCGGCTGTCGTCCTGCGCGTTCTGCGGACGGATTCTCTACGCGCCGGCTTGAACGGCGGCGGGGGATGGGGTATGGTCGGGGGCGTTCTTTGACAGCCGGGGCTCCGGGCGCCGGTCGCCGGCGGGCCGCGAAAGCGGGTCCGCCGGAGGAAAGTCCGGACTCCGCAGGGCAGGGCGCCCGCGCCGGGAGGTGCGGGATTCCGGCGGCAAACGCCGGGAAAGGAAAGTGCCACAGAAACCAGACCGCCACGGGGCCGCAAGGTCCCGCGGCAAGGGTGAAACGGCGGTGCAAGAGACCACCGTGCGGAGGCCGAGAGGTTCCGCGCAAGGCAAACCCCGCCCGGAGCAAGGCCAAATAGGGACCCGAAACGGAGCGGCCCGTTCCGTCCGCCGCAAGGCGGGGCGGGTCCGGGTTGGCCGCTCAGACAAATGACCGGGCCGTCCCGCGAGGGACGGCGACAGAATCCGGCTTATTCGCGCGGAGTCCCGGCTGTCGGAGAACACGTGTATTTTCGATGCGAACGCACAGGACAAGATGGAACTGAACGGCATACAGGCGGGCCGCGCGGCCCTGGCGCTGGGCGCGGTGCTGGTGGCCGCGCTGGCGGCGCAGCTGGTATGGGACGCCTGCATGGCCGGCGTGCGCCGGGCGCAGCTGTACGAGGCGCGGGCGGAGGCTGAACGGGCGGGCGTCGAGGGGGCGTCGGCGGGGGACGGCGGGGAGGCGGAGGTCTGGGAAACGGTGGAGCCGGAGCTCTGGGGGCACTTCAAGGGCGAGGCGTCGGCGGGCGCGGTGCCGGAAGGGCCGCTGGGGGAGCGCTACCGGCTGGCCGGGGTGTTCCGGATGCTGGGCGGCGGCGGGGAATGCGCCATCCTGGACGACCTGAAGGAGAAGCGGCAGTTGCTGCTGTCCACGGGCGAGGAGGAGGAGGGGCTCAAGGTGGAAGAGGTGGGGGTGGATTACGCGGTGGTGAGCGACGGGACGCGGCGGGAGCGGCTGGGGATTTCGTCGGGGGCGTCCGTCGGGGGCGGGGAAGGGGCGGCGCCGGCGGCGGTGGCGGCGGCGGAGCCGGCGGTGATCTCGACGAACCGCTTCGGCAGCCGCCTCGGCGAGACGCGCTGGGAGTTCAGCCGGGACGCGGTCATGGAGTACTACCAGGAGATGATGGACAATCCGGAGCGGCTGGTGGGGCTGTTCAACGCGCTGGAGCCGGATTACGGGGCGGACGAGAGCATCGAGGGGTACCGCCTCAACACGGAGCGCGGCGAGGCGAAGTTCTTCGACGAGGTGGGGCTCAAGCAGGGCGACGTGGTGCGGCGCGTGAATTCGCTGCACATGACGAGCCAGAAGCGGGCGGAGCACTTCATCGGGGAGTTCGTGAAGGGGAATCTCGGGGCGGTGGTGCTGGACATCGAGCGGGAGGGGAAGCCGCAGAAGTTGGTGTATTTGATCAAGTGAAGAGGGGGGGCGGGGGGAGTGGGGGGCGGGGAAGGGAGGGAGGGGAGGGGGAAGGACGGGGGCTACGCCCCCGAACCCCTGGAGGGGGGCGGGAGCGGGGAGGGGGGAGGGGGGAAGGGGGAGACGGGGAGGAGGACGCAAACGACGGGGGCTGGCGCCCCCGAGCCCCCGGGGGGACTCAGCCGTCTTCTTCGCCGGTGATTTCGCGGAGGACGTCTTCGAGGGTGATCAGGCCGATGGTTTCGCAGCGGTCGTCGGTGACGAGGAAGAGGGGTTGGCGGGTGACGCGCATGCGGGGGAGGAGGTGGTCGGCGGGAAGGTACTGGGCGACGAGTTGGGGGGGGCGCATGTAGTCGGTGGCGGTCTTGGTGGCGAGGTCGGGGGCGTCGTCGGAGAGGATGTCGAAGATGTTCAGGATGCCGGTGAAGGTTTTTTTGTCGGGGTCGTAGACGGGGAAGCGGTTGTATTCGTGGAGGCGCGCGGTTTCCAAAATCTGCGGGACGGTGGCGCTCGACAGGACGGAGACGATGTCGCGGCGGGGCGTCATGAGGGTGCGGCAGGTGTGGTGGGTGAGGCCGAAGACGCCGTGGATCATTTCGGTTTCGTGCGGGGTGAGGACGCCGGATTGGAGGCCTTCGCCCGCAAGGTGTAGGAGTTCTTCGCGGGAGAGGGCCATCTTGCGGGTGGTGTCGGTCTGCGCGGCGTCGGGGAGGAGGCGGTGGATGATGGCGTTTACGGCGATGGAGAGGGGCCGCAGGATGCGCGCGGCGAGGCGGAAGAGGCCCGCGAAGCGGAGGGTGCGCACGGGGGAGGCCTGGAACCAGCTCTTGGGGATGTATTCGCAGCAGACGAGGACGCCCAGGGTCAGGAGGGCGCCCATGACGGCGGCGCCGGGCGCGCCGGCGAGTTCGTGGCCGAGGGAGGCGGCGAGGACGGAGGCGAAGACTTGGGAGAGGTTGGTGCCGAGGAGGGTGGTGCCGAGGAGGTCGTCGGTGTGAGTGAGGTAGTGGCGGATGGTCGCGGCGCCCGGAATGCCCCGCCGGACGAGATGCTGCAGGCGGAGGCGGTTCATGGAGAGGATGCCGGTCTCCATCCCGGCGAAGAAGGCGGAGGCGACCATGCAGAGGAGGAGGCCGAGGAGCCGGAGTTCGAATTCGAGGGTGACTACCACGGGAGGCCTCCTTCGGCGGAGGGGGCGGGGGAGTCGGGGGCGGGGGATTGGGAGGGCGGGGGGGCGGGGAGTTTCTGGACGTGGGCGATGAGGACGCGGAGTTTGATGGTCTGCATGACGCGGACGCGGACGCCCTGGGCTTCGACGGTGTCGCCGGATTCGGGGACTTTGCCGAGGTGTTCGGAGATCCAGCCGGAAAGGCGGTCGGAGGTGTCGGCTTCGAGGGAGAGGGCGAGTTTGCGGTTGAGTTCTTCGAGGGAGATGGAGGCGTCGACGAGCCAGGCGTCGGGGGCGACGGGCTGGAAGACGGGGCGGGGGCGGGAGAGGGTGGTGTAGATGTCGCCGGTGATTTCTTCGAGGATGTCGCCGCGGGTGAGGATGCCGGCGGCGCCGCCGTATTCGTCGGCGACGATGGCGACGCGGATGCGGTTTTTCTGGAAGCGGGAGAGGAGTCGGTTGAGTTGGGCGCTCTCGGGGACGAAGACGGGCGGGAGGGTGGCCGCGGGGATGGAGTGGGCGGGGTCG
Organism: Kiritimatiellia bacterium; assembly: GCA_017540905.1. Lineage (GTDB taxonomy): Bacteria > Verrucomicrobiota > Kiritimatiellia > CAIQIC01 > Lenti-01 > CACXEY01. The sequence continues at coordinate 4,180 of JAFYAC010000041.1, forward strand.
AGGAGGTATTTGCGGACGTCGAGGAAGCCGGCGATGTTGTCGAGGTGGGAGCGGTAGAGGATGAGGTAGTGTTTGCGGGAGCGGCGGGCGATGGCGAGGTAGTCTTCGTCGGGGTCGTCGAGGTCGATGCCCGCGAAGTCGACGCGCGGGGTCATGACGTCGGCCGCGGAGAGGTCTTCCAAATCGACGATGGATTTGATCATGGCGAGTTCGTCGGCGTTGATGACGCCTTCTTCGCCGGAGATGTCGAGGACGGTCTCGAATTCTTCTTCGGACAGGGTCTTGCCCGCGGGGCGGAAGTGGCGGGCGAGGCGGTGGTTGACGAGTTCGAGGAGCAGCCGCAGGGGCGCCAGGATGCGCGAGAGGACGCGCAGGGGCGGGGAGGCCCAGCGGATCAGGGCGGCGGTGTGCAGGAGGCCGACGTTCTTGGGGCCGACTTCGCCGAAGAAGATGAGGAGGATGGTGATGGCCGGGACGGCGACGAGTTCGTCCCAGCGCTGCCAGGCCGGCGGGACGAGGTAGTGGACGAGGGTGTAGCCGATGTTGGAGAGGGCGATGTTGACCAGGGTGTTGCCGATCAGGATGGTGGAAAGCAGCCGGGTCGGGTTGGAGAGCATGAGGCGCAGCTGCTCGCCGACGGTGGGGTTCTCTTCGCCGATGCGCCGCAGCTGGAGGGGGTCCACCGAGAAGAACGCGGTCTCGGAGCTCGAGAAGAACGCGGAGCAGGCGGTGAGCAGGAGGAAGAGGGTGAGGAGGAGGAGGGTCATGGCCGGGAAGGAAGAAGGAAGAAGGGCGGCGGGGAAAGTTTTCCAATGATTGGAAAGTTTTTTTCCAATGGTTGGAAAATTCGGGCGGATTTTTCCAATGATTGGAAAATTTTTTTCCAATGGTTGGAAAATTTCCGGGTGGCCGGCGGCGCGGCCACGGCAGGACGCGGACGGGGAAAGGGAATGTGCGCCGTTGTTCATGACCGTGCCTTTGCAAGGAGCGCCAGCCAAATCACCGCCGCAAACAAGAGCCAGTGCGCGCCGAAGACGAGCGGCGCCTTGCGGTCCTTCTCCTCCAAGCCGAGCTTCAAATACCGGAAGGGCTGGACGAAAACGAGCCCGAAGGCCGATATCAAGTCGAGCGGCCTGTAGGTTTGCGCCCGCTTCCACCGCTCGTACATGTACCCATCAAGCCCAAGCATCGACACCGCCAGCAGGAAACAGAGGCACGACAGTTTTGCGGAAGGGCTCATCACGCCGCTCCTTTTGGGCTTTCCCCGCAAGCGGACGGGGCGCGGCTGGAAGCCGCACCTCCGGAAGCCACGCAACGGTTGTGCAAAAGGTGCCGCTCCGCTTCCGGGGGTGCGGCATCTTGCCGCGCCGCCGCGCAAGGGATGTGCAAGGGATTGGGGTTTTCGTTCGGCATGTCAAATGCTGGGGGCAATTCCAAACACGCAAAAGGAGACGAGGGCGTTGTAGGCCGCCAAGGCAAGCCAGCCGAAAAGCCTCGCGCGCGGGCTTTCCGTTTTCCACCACCGGCGGAGGCCCCAGATCACGGCGGCGTAGAGCAACGGGACGCCCACCAACAATGTTCCAATCGCCACCCACGTCCCGCCTTGCACATGAAATGCAAACCCACCGCAACACACCAAAATCAACGGTCCCAATGCCGCTGTGGCGGTGACCGACAATGGAATCAGAAGCAGGCCCAGGAAATCGGGGACCGAGTCAACGCGAAACGAGAATCCCTGCGGGCTGGCGGCAAGGAAGCCTGCAACTTGGCCGACGATGAACGCACCCAACAGTGCCAGCAATTTCCGGCCCGCAGATGCGGGGGCGGACGGGAGGCGGGAGGAGGGCGGACGGGTGGGCGGCACAGAAGGCTCCCGGCAAGACGGGGACGGGGTGGGTGGGGGGATGGGAGGGGGGAGGGTCATTCGCGGCCGAATTTGCGGTGGAGTTCGCGGAGGGGGGTCAGGATGACGGTGGGTTTGCCGCGGGGGGAGGTGTAGGGCATCTCGGTGCGGGAGAGGTCGCGGACCAGGGTCTCGAGTTCGAGGTCGGTCAGGGTCTGTTCGCGGGCGACGGCGAGGCGGCTGGCGCGTTCGGCGATCAGCGGGCGCGCCCAGTCGCGGGCCGCCGTGCGGCCGGACTGGGCCAGGGCGTCGGCCAGGTCGGAGAGGAGTTCCGCCGGCGGCGCGGAGGGGGGAAGGTCCGCGGGGAGGGCGTCGAGCAGCAGGGTGCCGCTGCCGAATTCGCTCAGGCCGAAGCCCATGTCGCGCAGGGTCGGAAGGTGGCGCAGGAGGGTGTTGTGCTGGGTGGGGGACAGGGTCACCGGGACGGGCGGGAGGAGGCCCTGGGAGGGGACGGCGCCCGCGGTCGCGGCGGCGAGCATGCGCTCGTAGAGGATGCGTTCGTGCGCGGAGCGGGGGTCGAGGATGACCAGGCCGTCGGGGGTCGAGAGGACGGCGTAGGGGCCGGTGCGGCCGAGGATGCGGAAGGTGGACCAGGGGGTGGAGGGGGGGGGAACGGGGGAGGGGGTGGGGGTGGGGGCGGACGGGGCCGCCCCCTGCGGAACGGGGACAGGGGGGGCGGGAGGAGGGGGGGGCGGGAGGTCGAGGCCGGTTTGGATGGCGAAGGTGGGGGAGGACGGGGCCGGCCCCGGCGGAACGGGGACAGGGGTGGGGGGAGGGGGGGGAGGGAAGGGGGCGGGGTAGGCGGGTTTTTCGTCGCGGCGGCGCCACTCGCCGATGGGGCGGGCGGGCTCGCGGGTGGAGCCGCCGATCGCCAGGCGGAGGGCTTCGACAATGATGTCGCGGACTTCGGTGGGATGGCGGAAGCGGACTTCCTTCTTGGCCGGATGGACGTTGACGTCGACTTGGTCGGCGGGCAGGGCGATTTGCAGGAAGAGGGGGGCGTAGCGGCCGCCGGGAAGGGTCTCGCGGTAGGCGGTCTGGATGGCGTAGTTGATGACCGGGGAGCCGGAGGGGCGGCCGTTGATCATCACGACCTGCCATTCGCGGTCCATCCGGCTGAACGGCGGCAGGCCCGCCAGGCCGCCGATGGCGACGGAACCCGAGGCGTGGCGGACTTCGCGCAGGTGGGAGGCGAGTTCGCGGCCGTAGAGGTCGCGGACGCGGTCGAGCAGGGTCGGGGCCGCGGGCAGGCGGTGGAGGGTTTCGCCGTCGGCGGTGAGGGTGAATTCGACGTCGGGATGCGCCAGCGCCTCGAGCGTGAAGGCGTGGCGGATGTGGGTGAACTCGGTCGCGGCGGAGCGCAGGAATTTGCGGCGGGCGGGGACGTTGTAGAAGAGGTTCCGCACGGTGATTTCGGTGCCGGGCGGGGCGCCGGCGTCGCGCACGTCGGCGATGGCGCCGCCGTTGACCTGGATTTCGGTGCCGGCGGGGGCGCCCGCGCGCTGGGTCACCATCGTGAACTGCGACACGGCGGAGATGGCCGCCAGGGCTTCGCCGCGGAAGCCCATCGTGGCAATCGTGTCGAGGTCGGAGAGGGCGCGCAGTTTGCTCGTGGCGTGGCGTTCGAGGGAGAGGAGGGCGTTGTCGCGGTCCATGCCGCAGCCGTCGTCGCGTATGCGGAGCATGCGGGCGCCGCCGCCGTCGGCTTCGACGTCGATGTGCCGCGCGCCCGCGTCGAGGGAGTTCTCCACCAGCTCCTTGAGGACGGAGGCGGGACGCTCGACGACTTCGCCGGCGGCGATCTGGTTGATCACGGCGTCGGGGAGCAGGCGGATGGCGGGGGAGGCGGGGGATGCGCCGGTGGCGGGGGCGCCGGGGGAGGGCGCCCCGGGGGGCGGGGTGGATTGGGCGTTGCCGACGGGAACGTTCACGGAGGGCGGGGGCGCGGCCTAGCGGGCGAGGAGCTGGCGGAGGACGTGGGGGAGGATGCCGCCGGAGAGCATGTAGGAGAGTTCGACGGGGGTGTCCACGCGGTTGCGCGCGGTGAAACGGATCTGCGTGCCGTCGGGCTTGGTCGCCGTCACGTCGTGGAGGGCGTGGGGGGCGAAGTCGCCGCGGGTGCGGATGGCGTAGGTTTCGGTGCCGTCGAGACCGAGGGTGGCCGCGGTCTGCCCTTCGGGGAACTCGAGCGGGAGGACGCCCATCTCGACGAGGTTGGAGCGGTGGATGCGCTCGAAGCTCTCGGCAATCACGGCGCGGACGCCGAGAAGGAGCGGGCCCTTCGCCGCCCAGTCGCGGGAGGAGCCGGCGCCGTACATCTTGCCGGCAAGGACGATGACGGGGACGTTCTCGGCGCGGTAGGCCATGGCGGCGTCGTAGATGGGCTGTTCGGCGCCGTCGGGTTGGTGGCGGGTCCAGCCGCCTTCGCGCGAGACCATCCGGTTCTTCAGGCGGATGTTCGCGAAGGTGCCGCGCATCATGACTTCGTGGTTGCCGCGCCGGGAGCCGTAGGAGTTGAAGTCGGCCGGCGCGACGCCGTGTTCGCGCAGGTAGCGGGCCGCCGGGCTGTCGGGAGCGATGGAGCCCGCCGGCGAGATGTGGTCGGTGGTGATGAAGTCGCCGAAGACCGCCAGCGCGCGCGCGCCGTCGAGGTCGGCCGACGCGGGCGCGGCGTCGAGGAACGGCGCCTCGCGGATGTAGGTGGAGTCGGCGCGCCACGGGAAGACGGGCGTGGTTTCGGCCGGGATGGACGCCCAGTCGGGGGAATGGGCGTTGACGTCGCGGTAGGCCGCGGCGTAGAGGGCCGGGTCGTTGGCGCGGGCGAGGAGGGGCGCGAGTTCGGCGTCGGTGGGCCAGAGGTCGCGGAGGTACACGGGCGCGCCGGCGGGGTCGGTGCCGAGGGGGTCCTTTTCGGGGTCGATGTCGATGCGCCCGGCCAGGGCGTAGGCGACGACAAGCGGCGGGGAGCACAGGAAGTTCGCCTTGCAGCAGGCGTGGATGCGGCCTTCGAAGTTGCGGTTGCCCGAGAGGACGGCGGCGGCGGTCAGGTCGTTGGCCTTGATGGCGTCCACGATGTCGGGGCGCAGGGGGCCGCTGTTGCCGATGCACGTTCCGCAGCCGAACGCGGCGACGCCGAAGCCGAGCTTCTCGAGGGGTTCGAGGAGGCCGGTCGAGGCGAGGTAGTCGGCCACGACGCGGGAGCCCGGGACGAGGGACGTCTTGACGTGGGCGGGGACGGCCAGGCCGCGCGCGACGGCCTTCTTGGCCAGAATGCCCGCGGCGAGGAGGAGCGCCGGGTTGGAGGTGTTGGTGCAGGAGGTGATGGAGGCGACGACGACGGCGCCGTGCCGCAGGGTGCCGCCGCCCGCGGGCCCGACGACGGTGCCGAGCTTGTCGGCGGGGACCCCGAAGCCGCCTTCGGCGGCGGGCTTGGGCAGGGCGTCGAGGAAGGCGCGCTTGAGGGCGGACAGGGGTTGGCCTTCGTGGGGGCGGCGGGGGCCGGCGACCAGCGGCTCGACGGTCGCGAGGTCGAGTTCGACGGTGCGGGAGTAGCGCGGCTCGGGGGCGTCGGGCGACGCGAAGAGCGACTGCGCGCGCAGGACCGCTTCGATGCGGTCGCAGACGGCAGCGGGGCGGCCCGTCATGCGGAGGTAGGCGATGGATTGGGCGTCCATCGGGAAGAAGCCCGTCGTCGCGCCGTACTCGGGCGCCATGTTCGCCACGACGGAGCGGTCGGCCAGCGTCAGCGCCGCGCAGCCGGGGCCGAAGTACTCGACGAACTGGCCGACGACGTTGTGCGCGCGCAGGAGCTTCGTGACGGTCAGCGCCAGGTCCGTCGCCGTCACGCCCGGGCGCAGGCGGCCCGTCAGGCGCACGCCGGTCACGACGGGAGTGAGCATCGCGATGGGCTGGCCCAGCATCGCGGCTTCCGCCTCGATGCCGCCGACGCCCCAGCCGAGGACGCCCAGGCCGTTGACCATCGTGGTGTGGGAGTCGGTGCCGACGAGGGTGTCCGGGAAGGCGATTTTTTGCCCGTCCGGCAGCTCCTCGACGCATACGCCGCGCGCCAGGAATTCGAGGTTGACCTGGTGGCAGATGCCCACGCCCGGCGGCACGATGCGGAGTTTCTTGAACGTGTTCTGGCCCCAGCGGAGGAATTCGTAGCGCTCGCGGTTGCGCGAGAACTCGATGCGCATGTTCTCGGCCAGGGCTTCCGGGCAGCCGGCGCGGTCGATCTGCACCGAGTGGTCGATGACCAGGTCCACCGGGATGCGTGGCTCGATCGCGCCCGGGTCGCCGCCGGCGCGTACCATCGCCGAGCGGAGGCTCGCCAGATCCACGACGCACGCGACGCCGGTGAGGTCCTGGAAGAGGACGCGCGCGGGGAGGTAGGGGAACTCGCCGCCGCCGTCCGCGCCGCCGGGCTGCCACTTGGCGAGGGCCTCGGCGTGTCCGGGGCGGTAGCCGGGTTCGCCCTGGTGGCGGAGCGTGGATTCGAGGAGCACGCGCACGACGTAGGGAAGTTCGGCGATGGGCGCGCCGCGCACGGCCTCCATCGCGGAAAGGCGGTGGTAGGCGAGGGTTTCGCTGCCGGTCGTCAGGTGGTCGAGGGTCTTGAAGATGTCGGGATTGCGCATGGTGGGCTCCTTTTTGGACAAGTCGGGCGGGAGGATAGCGCAGGCGCCGCGGTTTGTCGATTGCGTAGGAGGTTGCGGGAATTCCGCACCGCGTTGCGGTTCCGCGCCGCCCCGCGGCAGCTGGGTCAGTCGGCGGGGGCCGGGGGAATGCCAGCGAGCCAGCGGCGCAGGCGGTTCCGGAGGTGGAGGCCCGGCCCGGACAGGCGGGGGGCTTGCAGGATGCGCCCGATGGCGTCTTTCGTCGCCTCGAGCCGGTCGGGCGTGACAGTGACGGAATGTCCTCGCGAGATTACGGAAAAATCGGACGTTTCCCCTTTTTTCCGCATCCCGGACTTCCGCCGCGACGGGGCCTTCCGGACGGTGACGAGGCGGACGATGCCGAGGGCTTTCTCGGCGGCGATGGAGAGGGCCTTGAGCGTGGGGTTTTCGCGGAGGAGACGGATGAGGCGGCGGCGGGCGGACTGGAATGGCGCGAGGAGGTCGGGGGGAAGGGTTTGGCCGGCGGGCAGGCCGTCGACGAGCCATTCGAGGGGAAGGCGGTCGTCGAGGTCGAGGACCTGGCGGAGGCGCTGGGCGAGCTTCTTGTAGCGCATGGCGGTGGAGTAGGGGACGGGGACGCGGCGGTCGGCGAGCCACCCTTTCATGCCGCCGGGGCGGGCGCGGAATACGGTTTTGCCGTTCGGCAGGGTGGTGCGGGAGATGGTGTGGTCGAGCGTGGGGTCGAGATCGGCCAGGCGGGAACCGAGGCGGAGGCGGTCGCGGAGGGTGAGGGGATTGGCGGTCCAGGGGGCGGCGATGTCGGCGGGCGTAGGCGTTCCGCGGAGGGAGGGGGAGGCGGGGCGCTTTTCGCGGATGCGGAGCTGGCGGCCGATTTCGTCGAGGCACCAGGCGCCGATTTCGGTGACGGCGAAGGCGGCGAGGATGGGGGGCGTGAGGGCGGCGAGGAGCATCCAGTCGTTGTTGTGGAGCTGGGGGCCGCCGTCGCGGGTTGCGTGGTGGAGGAAGGAGAGGGTCTTGGCGGTGTTTTCAAGGATGGTTTTCATGGGGGACATTGTGGGGGGATGGGGGAGGAAGTCAATGATTTTCTGAAATCTCGTTAGATGAGGGTGCGAAAAAGCGTGAAATCGGAGGGCGGATGTGGGAAAAGGAGGGGATGCGTCCCGGGAAGGGGCGCGGAACGAGGTTTTGGACATGACGATCGACGTGACGAAGGATACCGAATTGCAGATGGAACGGGTGAACCGCGAGGCGGGAAGCGCGGGGGAGGGGTGTGCGCCGAAAGGAGCGTTCTTCCGGAAGGTGGATTGGTGGGCGTTCTGGGTGGCGTCGCTGGTGGCGGGGGCGGTGTATTTCTTCACGCTCGCGCCGACGGTGACGCTCGAGGACAGCGGGGAGCTCGCCGTCGCCAGCGACTGGCTGGGGGTGCCGCATCCGCCGGGGTATCCGATCTGGACGCTGCTGACGTGGTTCTTCCAGTGGGTGTTCCATTGGGTGCAGTACAACGGGCATCCGAATCCGGCTTGGGGGGTGGGGCTGGCGAGTGCGGTGAGCGGGGCGTTCGCGTGCGGGCTGTTGGCGTTGCTGGTGTGCCGGAGCGGAGCGGATGTGCTGGGGTGCATCGCGGGGGGACGCGGGGCGGACGCGGCGGACGGGACGGGTGAAGCGCCGTGGGCGAAGGGGGTGTGCCTGGCGGCGGGGGTGACGGCGGGGCTGCTGCTGGCGTTCAGTCCGGTGCTCTGGAGCCAGAGCGTGATCGTGGAGGTGTATTCGCTGAATGCGCTGTTCCAGATGGCAATCCTCCTGCTGATCTACATGTGGATGTGCCGGCCGAAGAGCGACGGGCTTCTCTGGGCGGCGGCGTTCTTGTTCGGGCTGGGGCTGACGAACCACCAGACGCTGCTGTTCCTGGGGGCGGGGCTGGCGGTGGCGGTGCTGATGAAGGATACGGGGCTGTTCCGGGATTTCGCGCTGGCGGCGGTGCTGGTGGGGATTCCGTTCGTACTGGCGGCGAAGGGGGTGCAGCTGTTTGTGGACCCGGAGGCGCTGGCGGAGCAGCTGCGGATGGGGCCGGAGCAGTTGCAGCGGTTCGCGTTCGACGACCGGCTGTGGAAGTGGTCGTGCGGGCCGGACACGAAGCCGTTCTGGCTGTACAATTACCTGTTCCTGGCGATTCCGGTGTCGCTGTGGGTGGGCAAGGCGACGGAGCGGCTGGAGTGGCGCCGGCGGCTGGCGATCGGTGCGGCGGCGGTGCTGTCGCTGCTGGTGCTGGTGCACGTGGGGCACGCGGTGTGCGCGTCGGAGGGGGCGAAGGCGGCGGAGGGGTGGTCGGCGAACCTGTTCTCGCTGTCGGTTCCGGCGTCGGAGCGGGCGACGCCGTTTGCGCAGTGGCTGTGGACGGCGGGTCCGGGGAGCGGCGCGATGGCGCTCCTGACGGTGCTGTGCCTGGTGCCGCTGGGGCTGGCGATGTCGAAGCTGCCGCACGCGAAGACGGTGGCGGTGTCGATCCTGCTGGCGGAGCTGGGGGTGGCGTTCTACCTCTACCTGCCGCTGGCGAGCGACCAGAATCCGCCGATGAACTGGGGCTATGCGCGGACGTGGGAGGGGTTCATGCACGCGGTGACGCGCGGGCAGTACGAGGCGATCGTGCCGACGGACATCTTCAGCGACAAGTTCGTGATGCAGCTGGGCAGCTATCTGACGGACCTGCGGAGCCAGTTCTCGCTGCCGATCGCGGCGATCGGGTTCCTGCCGTTCTGCGCGTGGGGGTTCGCGGCGGGCGGGCGGCGGCGGGGGGCGTTCCCGGTGGCGCTGGGGCTGGTGCTGGCGGCGTCGGCGGTGATCGCGCTGGAGTCGGCGACGGGCTGGAAGGGGGCGGATGCGCTCTGGCGGCTGCTGCTGGCGCCGGTGCTGCTGGCGGCGGGGTGGGGGGTGTGCCTGCTGATGGCGCTGTACCTGCGGCGGACGGCGGCGGCGTTCCGGGGGTGGACGCTGGGGACGAAGCTGATGGTGGGCGGCTTCGGCGCGGCGGTGCTGGCGGGGGTGCTGTGGATGGACGTGCTGAGCCTGAAGGCGGTGTATCCTTCGGCGGAGGCGGTCGCGCGCGCGGCGGCGGAGGGGCGGAGCCTGGAGCTGTCGGGGGCCGCGAAGGATTTTTACCTGGCGCTGGTGTTCGGTCCCCCGGCGGCGCTGCTGCTGGCGGGGTGGCTCTCGGCGAAGGCGGGGATGGATTTCGACTTCGGGGAAGGCCCGCAGGGATGGCTGATCGCGTCGCTGGTGGGGTTCTTCTCGGTGAGCGTGGTGTTTTTGATTTTCCAGAATCCGTCGCTGGACATCCAGCAGCTGTTCATCGGGCGTGTGCAGTTCATCCAGAGCCACGCGCTCTACGCGCTGTGGCTGGGCTACGGCCTGCTGCTCTCGGTGGCGTGCTTCGGCCGCTGGGGCGGGGGCGCGGCGCGGCGCGGGGCGCTGTGCGCGGCGGTGCTGCTGCCGGGGGTGTTGCTCTGGCAGAACGCCTATGACGAGGAGCAGGTGCGCATCGTGGGCGGCGCGGAGCAGAACGGCCACAGCTACGGCTGGCAGTTCGGCAACTGGGGGCTCGAAGGCGTCAAAGGAATCAAGGAAGACTTCGCCTGCTGGTACGGCGGCGAAGACAGCGACGAATACAAGGCCCTGTGGGGCGCCTACTGCGCGGCGATGGGCAGCGACGACCCGCAGTACCCACCGCCGATGACGCAGGGCGCGGTTTTCTACGGCGGCACCGACCCCGGCCGCTTCGTTCCCACCTACATGATCTACTCCGCCGACGTGCGCTCCGACGTCTACCTCATCACGCAGAACGCCCTCGCCGACAACACCTTCATGAACATCACGCGCGACCTCTACGGCGACACCATCTACATCCCCTCCATGGAAGACTCCAACGCCGCCTTCCAGAAGTACGTCGAGGACGTCCAGAGCGGGCGCGTCGCGGCCGGCGCCGACATCAAGTTCGAGAACGGCCGCGTCAGCGTGCAGGGCGTCGGCGGCGTCATGACCATCAACGGCCTGCTGGCCGAACTCATCTTCAAGGAGAACAAATTCCGCCACGACTTTTATGTCGAGGAATCCTACGTCATCCAGTGGATGTACCCCTACCTCACCCCCAACGGCCTCATGCTCAAGCTCAACCGCGACCCGCTCCCCGCACTGCCCGAACAGGTGGTCAAGGACGACCACGCCTTCTGGGGCTGGTACACCGACTGGTTGCTCGGCCAGAGCGCGTTCCAGCGCGACATCTGCGCGCGGAAATCCTTCAGCAAACTGCGCAGCGCCATCGCGGGCATCTACGAATACCGTCGCATGTACGACGAAGCCGAATACGCCTACAAGCAAGCCGTCTCCCTCTATCCCCTCTCGCCCGAAGCCCTCTTCCGGCTCGCGCAGATGTACATGAAGATCCAGCGCTTCGACGACGCCCGTGCCCTCTTGGAGGACTTCGTCAAGGAAGACCCCCACAACGAGAGCGCCGCCGGCTTCCTCTCCCAGATCCAGACCACGCAGGAACTCTTCGCGCGGCGCGGCGAATACGAGCGGCGCATCGCGGCGGGCGAGACCCTGTCCTTCGACGACCGCCTGAACCTGCTGGAAATCTACCGCGCCGGCGGCCAGATGCCCCAGTACCTGCGCCTGGCGACCCAGCTCCTCGACGACCCCGACGCCCCGGTCGACGGCATCCTGGCGGTTGCGGGCCTCTTCGCGCAGGACCAGCGCATCGACGCGATGGCCTACGCCCTGGAGACCGCGGCCCGCCGCGACCCGCGCCGCCCGGACGTATGGATCAACCTGGCGGCGGCCTACGCCTACCTGAACCGCACCGACGACGCCCTCCGCAGCGTCCGCCAGGCCCTGAACGCCGGCGGCGCGCAAGCCCGCGACGCCATCCTGCAGGACCCCCGCTTCCAGATCCTGGGCAACAACGCCGAATTCCGCTCCCTCCTCCTCGGCACCCGCCCCCCCGCCGGCGGCGCTTCCGCCCCGACGCCCCCCCGCCTCGGCGCCCTCCCCAACCTCCCCGGACTCGCGAAGTGAAAACCGGACGACAATTCCGACAACTTGGAAAAACAATTATGACAATTCCTTCCCGTACAATTGTCTGAAGGAAAGGCACCATATGCACCATCCTGAAACCACCCTCCCGCTTTTCGCCGCTGTTGCCGCACTTGTTTTTGGCCTTTCCGCTCCCGGTGCGAAGGCGGAAGAATACGTCGTGGACGTCCGCATCGCCGCGCCGGAGGAAATCACCCTGACCGTCCCCCTCGACGAAAACAACGAAGTCCACAAAGGCTTCGACGCCACCGTCCGCCATCCCATGGAATTCGAGGACGGCGAGCCTTGCGGCTACGAAGAGCGCGGCATCGGCCTTGCGCTGGAGCTGACGGATTTCTCCTGCGACGGCGAGGTAGCGGAATGCAAGATCGAGCTGGAGATTTCGCGCCTCGCCGGCTGGGACTCCCAGACAACGGTGGGCCTCTACCGCCTGCCGGTTTTCCAATCCCGCTCCTTCCAGACCGTCCCGATTTCCGCCAAGCTCGGCGAGTGGCTCATCGACGAACGATGGCACGCCAACGCACAGGACCTCCCGGATCTCGAAAAACCGTTCATCCGCATCCGCAAAGCCGACACCCCGCCCCCGGAGCCCGCCGAGTGAAAACCGGACGACAATTCCGACAACCCCGAAAAACAATTCCGACAATTCCTTTCCCAGTAATTGTCGGAAATTGTCGGAATTGTCTGACAAATTTTTTCCAACCATTGGAAAAAAGTTTTCCAATCATTGGAAAAGTTCCAGGGCGGACGCGCGGAAGCGCGTCCCTCCCCGTGGAGAGCGCAATGGGTGGGAGGTGCGGCTTCCAGCCGCGCCGCTGGATGGGAGATTACGGAAAACATGGGCATTTCGGCCATTTTCCGTCGCCAAGCACCTCGCGGGCGGGACGCCCGCGCCCCCAGGATACACGCGCCTTTCCATCCGTTTCCCAGCCGCCGCCCGCAGGGGCGCACCGCCCAGTCGGCACTGCGCCCGCGGGGGAGCAGGTTGTTGCTTTCCCTCCCGCGTTCCATCCGTCGGGGCGCGGCTAAAAGCCGCACCTCCCAAAAACTGAGGCGCGAGTTTGTGAACCGCGCTAGAGCGGTTTAAGAAATACTGTAGCCGTTTCGGGAGGGCCGCGCTTTGTCGCGGCCGTGTGCAAGGACGAAAAACCAGGCCCGGACGAAGCCGGGCCCTCCCCGGCTTGCGGCTACACTTTTTCTTAATTTGCTCTAGGGGAGCGCGAGGGCCTCGAACCAGGGGGCGGGGGTGAAGGCGGGGTTGGCCGGGCTGGTGGAGGGGAGATAGACGGACGGGGGCGGGGATGGCGGTTGGTGGGCGAGGTAGAGGGACTGGGCCTTCCGCCCGTTGAGGAGGATGCGCCCGATCGGGGCCCGCCGGAGCAGGGGGGCCAGGTCCACCGTGCGCACGTTGCGCAGGGAGCTGTCGAGGGAGCCTTCGATTTCGCATTCCGCGGCCATGTCCCAGAGGGCGATGTGCAGGCGGGCCAGCAGGGCTTTCCGGTCGGGTATGGTGCCGGGCGCGGGCTCCCCGGCGAAGGCGGCCAGGGTGGTCCAGAATCGGTTGCGGGGATTGCCGTAGTAGAAGCCCATGGCCCGGGACTGCACGCTCGGGAAGCTGCCCAGGACCAGGATCCGGCTGTCGGGCCGGACGAAGGGTTCGAAGCCGCTGTGGCGCGGCGGCGGGGCGGCGGGGACGGCGCCGACGCCGGATGGACGGCCCAAGGCGCTCATGGGGTGGGCTCCCCGCCGTCGGCCAGGGCGGGACAGCCCGGGACGCGCCAGGACCGGAGGAAGTCGCGGCACTGGGCGGGGCGGGCGGGATAGACGCGGCAGCGGGACGCCCCTTCGAGGAATTCGCAGCGGGTCGTGCCCGGGGTCTCGACCAGCGACAGCGCCCGGCGGTCGCGCGCCAGCCGGGTGTGGCGGTCGATGAAGTCCGCTTCGGGCATCCCCAGGAAGGCGGCCAGCGCCGCGATGTCGGCGTCCGTGAGGCGGACGTCGCCGGGCCAGCGGCAGCAGGCGCCGCAACGGCGGCAGGCGGGGGCGGCGGGGGCGTTCACGGCATCGCGGCGGCGGCGTCGGGCGGGAGGACGTACCAGAGGATGGCGAAGAAGTGGCAGATGGCGCCGCCCAGCACGGCGAGATGCCACACGGCGTGGTGGTAGGGGATTTTCTTGAACAGGTAGACCACCGCGCCGAGCGTGTAGCAGACCCCGCCGATGGCCAGCCAGCGGATCCCCGCCGCCGGCACCCGCTCGACCAGCGGCTTGAAGGCGATGACGACCACCCAGCCCATCAGGACGTAGATCAGCGTCGACGCCAGCTTGAACCGGCCCGTGAAGATGCCCTGGAAGACCAGTCCCGCCACCGCCAGCCCCCACACCACGCCGAACAGCGACCAGCCCCACGCCCCGCCGAGCCCCAGCAGCATCATGGGCGTGTAGGTGCCGGCGATCATCAGGAAGATCATCTCGTGGTCGAGGACGCGGAACACCCGCTTCGCGCGCGGCGGGGTGAGGCTGTGGTAGAGGGTGCTCACGAGGAACATCAGGACCATGAAACTGCCGTAGAGCACGCAGGGGACGACGCGTCCCGCCCCGTGGCGCGCGGCGGCGACGGCCATCACCGAAAGCCCCGCGATGCCGAGCGCCGCGCCGACGCCGTGCGTGACGGCGTTGGCGATTTCTTCGCCGAGTGTGTACTTGGCGGCCTCGTAGCGGGCCGGTTTCGGGGGGCCTGGCGTGTCCATGTCCGGAACCCTAGCAAAACGGGGCGGGGCAGGGAAGCGCGCTTTCGCGGAAGCGGGAAGGCGGCCGCCGGGCGCAAAAACGCCGCGGAGGAAAACCGCCGCGGCAGGAAAAGGTGGTGCACCCGAGAGGACTCGAACCTCCACGCCGGTGAGGGCATAAGAACCTGAATCTTACGTGTCTGCCAATTCCACCACGGGTGCACCCGTTTTGACACGCGCGGCACCATAGCAGGAGGGGGGGGCGGCGTCAATGCCGTTTTTCGGCCCGGGCCGTGCGGCCAGGGCGGGCCGGCGGGGGGAGCGGATTTTGCTTTTCGGGGGAGGGGAGGGGAGAGTACGGTAGGGGGCGAACTGGAAGAAACCTTTGGAGAGACAACATGGCACCCGCACTGGACACCCGGATTCCCACCCTCGGCCCCTGCCGCTACGCGTCGCCGCTGGCGCTCAACAACGTGGAGGGCGACCACATCGGCAATTTCACCTACGACGGCACCCGCATCCGCTACCAGGTCGAACTCGCGCCGGGGGCGCCCGAGGACAACGAGACGTTCTTCGAGAAGGCCGGGCCCCGGCAGAAGCTGTTCTTCGACCCCCTGCGCACCCGTGCGGCCATCGTGACGTGCGGCGGGCTGTGCCCCGGGCTCAACAACGTCATCCGCTCCGCCTACCTGGAGCTGCGCCACAACTACGGGGTGCGCGAGGTGCTCGGCATCCGCTACGGCTACCAGGGGCTGACCTTCAACGCGCCGCCGCCGATCACCCTCAGCGCCGAGGACGTGGAAGGCATCCACCGGGTCGGCGGGACGATCCTCTCGTCGTCGCGCGGCCAGCGGTCGCCGGAGGAGATGGTGGACTTCCTGGTGAACCGCGACATCAACATCCTGATCTGCGTGGGCGGCGACGGGACGCAGCGCGGCGCGCACTCCATCGCGGAGGAAATCCGCAAGCGCGGGCTGCCGATCGCGGTGGTGGGGGTGCCGAAGACGATCGACAACGACATCCAGTACGTGCGGCAGACGTTCGGCTACTACACGGCCATCGAGGCCGCCCGCACCATCCTGGACGGCGCGCACTGCGAGGCGAAGGGGGCGCCGAACGGCATCGGGCTGGTCAAGCTCATGGGGCGCGACAGCGGGTTCATCGCGGCGGGCGCGACGATCGCCTCGCAGGAGGTGAACTTCGTGCTGATTCCGGAAATCCCGATCCGGCTGGAGGGGCCGAAGGGGTTCCTCGCGACGCTGCACCGGCGCATCACGGAGCGGCGCCACGCGGTGGTGGTGGTCGCGGAAGGGGCGGGCCAGGATTTGATGGGGGCCGCGGAAGCGGACGGGATCAGCAACGCCAAGAAGCTGGACATCGGGGTGTTTTTGAAGGACCGCATCAACGAGTACTTCAAGGAGAAGAACACGCCGATCAACCTGAAGTACATCGACCCGTCGTACATCATCCGGTCGGTCCCCGCGAACTCTCAGGACGCGCGGATCTGCGACAGCTACGCGCGGCACGCGGTGCACGCGGCGATGGCGGGCAAGACGGACCTGATCATCGGCGACTGGCACGGGGTGTACGTGCACGTGCCGATCCCGGCGGCGACGTCGTCGCGCAAGAAGGTGGACCCGGAAGGGTCGCTGTGGACGTCGGTGATCGCCGCGACGGGCCAACCGCACGTCTGGGAGTGACGGGACGCGGGGCGGCCGCCGCCAGGCAAGCGGCCGCCGCGCCCGCCAGTGGGGGGTAAGTTTTTCTGTGGCTTCACAGACGTTGCCCAACCACAAGGTCGCGCTTCCGTGCGACCTTGTGGAAGGGCAACTTCCGGGAAGCTACAAAAAATCCTAACTCGCTCCAGTGCAGCGTAAGGATCATTCTTCCGCATACTGGTAGGGCGGCGAGTCCCTTCGCCGCCGTGTGCCTGTCTTGCGCATGGATGTGCCTTGATACCGCACCCCTTTCGCACGGCGGGCAGGGGACTGCCCGGAATGCTGATCAGATAAGCTCCGCCCACACATGGGACACGCCCGGTCGCTCTTCTTTCTCTTCTGCCTGCGGCGCAAAACACGGAGCGCGCGGAGAAAGGAGACACGGAGGTTTTGCAGGGAGGAGCTTCACGCGTCCAAAAACGTCCCAATGAAACGTTTGTCCGGCGTTTCCCGGGTGCGGAGTCTCCTCCAACAAACACCCCATCCAAAACCTCTCCGTGTCTCCTTCCTCCGCGCGCTCCGTGTTTCGCGCCGCGGGCCCCTTCCGCAAGGGAAATCCTTATCTGATCAGCATTCGGGACTGCCCGCCCTACCCGCGGCCGACAAATGCGAATGTTTTGACTTTGCGCTGCACCAGTGGATGGTGACGGTGCGGCCAATGATGTATCCGTTTTGGGAGGGCCGCGCTCCGTCGCGGCCGCGCGAACGGTGTATCCCCATCATGTCCCTGAAGCGTCCTGTGGAGACGGCCCCTAGAACCGGTAGGGCTGGGTGGGGGACGCCTTTGGCTTGCGGCCGCCCGCCAATCGGCTATAGTCCCCGCCCATGGATTCCAAGACCCTGCGTGCAAACCTGCTGCTTCTCCTGGCGGCCTTCATCTGGGGGGTGGCCTTCGTGGCGCAGAAGAGCGGGCTCGGCCACGTGCCGACCTTCTCCTTCAACGCCATCCGCTTCATGGTGGGCGGCCTGGTCCTGCTGCCCCTCGCCCTCCGCCGGGGCGGCGGCGGGAGCGCGGGCGCGGCCGCCGGCGGACGGCGCCTGTGGCTCGGCGGCACCCTCTGCGGGGCCCTGCTCTTCCTCGCCGCCGCGGCGCAGCAGATGGGCATGATTTGGACCACCGCGGGCAAGGCCGGGTTCCTCACCGCCCTCTACGTCGTCATCGTCCCCCTCCTTTGCTCCCTCGCCGGGCACCCGGTCCGGGCCATCCTCTGGCTGTGCATCGCCCTGGCGGTGGCGGGGCTCTACCTCCTGTGCCTCGACGGCACCCTCGCCGTCAACCGCGGCGACCTGCTCGAACTCCTCTGCGCCCTGTGCTTCGCCTTCCACATCCTCCTGGTCGACCGCGTATCCCCCGGCGTCGACGGCATCCGCCTCTCCTGCCTCCAATTCTGGGTCTGCGGGCTCCTGTCGGCCGCCGCGGCCATCCCGCTCGGCGAGCGGCCGGGCATGGATGGGATCGCCGCCGCCTGGCTGCCCCTCCTCTACACCGGCGTCCTCAGCTGCGGCGTCGCCTACACCCTGCAGGTCGTCGCCCAGAAAAACACGTCGCCGACCGTGGCCTCCCTGATCATGTGCCTCGAATCCCTCTTCGCGTTCCTGGCCGGCTTCTTCATCCTCGGCGAAGCCGTCACGCTGCGCGAATGGTCCGGCGCCGCCCTCCTCCTGGCCGCCCTGCTCCTCGCGCAGCTCCCGCCTCCCGCCCCCCGCGCGCAACGCTGACCCCGGCGCCCGGCTGGAGTTGTCGGGCGAAAACCTTGCGCGATCAAAAATCCTCCAGGAATTCCTCTTCCGCATCCGGGAAGCCGAAAATGCCCGAATCGGCCCCGTCGCCGACGTCCTCCTCCCCGATTCCGTCCCCGCTGGCGGCCCCGTCCCCGCCCTCCCCGTCGGGTTCCGCGGGCTCTTCCGGCAACTCGATTCCCTGTTCGGCCGCCTTGGATTCGGCTTCGCGCAGGTGCCCGGCGATGGTGGGGTCGCCATGGCCCGCGCGGACGGCCTTGCGGAGGAAGACGCACGCTTCGGCGTAGTTCCCCATCTTGTAGTGGATCCAGCCCAGCGTGTCCAGGAACGCCGCGTTTTCCTGCTTGGCGAGCGACCGCTGGCTGTAGGCGAGGGCTTCTTCGAGGTTTTCCCCGGCTTCGGCCCACACGTAGGCCAGGTGGTTGAGGGCCTCGGGGTAGTCGGGGTCCAGTTCGAGGCACTTGCGCATGGCGTCGATCGACTCCCCGCGCTCGCCGGCCCCTTCGAGGGCCACGCCGAACCAGTAGTAGAAGCGGGGAGTCAGGTTCTGGGCCTTCTCCAGCGGATACTTCTCCATGGTGGCCAGCGCGTTGCGGAACGCGCGCACCGCGCCGTCGGCATCCCCGGCATCCATCAGCAACGCGGCCTGGGCGACGGCCAGCGCCGCGTTCTCGTGCCCCGTGGCCTTGTCCACGCGCCGCAGGACGGAGAGGACGTTCCGGCGCTGCGTGCGGGACGGATAGCGGTCCAGCGCCAGCGCGATGTACCGCAGGTGCAGCTCGGGATTGGCCTCCATGCCGCGGCGGAGCCACCGGGCTGCCTCGTCGAGACGCCGCACCCGCGTGCAGGCCAGGGCGTAGTTGTTGCAGAACGATTCCCCGTACGGCTCCACCCACGCGCCGTCCGCGCCGTCGGCGGAACCGGCCCCGCCCGCCTCGTGGAGCTCGACCACCCGTTCGAACAGCCGGATGGCTTCCCCGTACCGCCCCAGCGAGAGCTGGAAGCTCCCGAGCATTTCCAGCACGTCTTCGTTGTCCGGATGCCGCTCCGCGGCTTCCTCCATCGTGGCGGCGGCTTCCTCCGGGTCCGTGCGGAACTGCAGCGCCCCCAGGCAGAGCCACCCCTCGGGATTGTCCGGCTCGACCTCGGTCGCGCGCCGGAACTGCGACTCCGCTTCGTCCGGAAGGCGGTTTTTCAGGAACAGCTTGCCCCGCCGGATGCACGTGTCCGCATCCTCCCCTTCCTCCGGCTCCGGCCGCGGCACCCCGGATTCGGCGCCTTCGTCGGCCGCCAGACGGAACCGCGTCAGCATGATGCGCTCCTGGAGGGCCCAGTCGTCAGGACGCAGCTCCTTGGCCTTCTCGAAACACTCCAAGGCCCCGGCCGGCTGCCGCGCGCGCAGGTAGAGCGCCCCGAGCGTGGCCCACGGCATCCCGTCCCCCGGTTCCGCTTCCGCGACCGCCCGGAGGTGCTCAATGGCCTTCTCCAGGCTCCGATCCGCTTCGTCCGGCCTCTCCCCGCCGAGCGCTTCGGCACGCGCCACCTGGATGCGCGCCACCAGCCGGTGCAGGTCCAGCGCGGGGGGGGCCGACGCGATGCCCCGTTCCAGCACGTCCTCCACGGCCCGCACCGCCGCGTCGTCTTCCGGCGAATCCCCCAGCTCCCCGGCGACGGCCGCCGCCAGCAACATCCAGTTGCTCTCCGTCCCCGGTTCCAGCGCCACCAGCCGCTCCAGCAGCGCGCGCGCCCGCTCCGGCTCGCCGGCCCCCGCGTAGAACTGGCCGAGCCAGGCCAGGGCGCGCACGGAATCCGGATGCCCCTCCAACCACCCCTCCGCCAGCTCCAGCGCTTCGCGGGACCGTTGCTGGCGGACCAGCATCGCGGCGGCGCCGAACGCCGCCCGGTCTTCGCCGGGGTCGCATTCCAGCGCGCGGAGGTAGGCCTCCGCGGCGCCCGCGTAGTCCCCGTCGCGCTCCAGTCCCGCCGCCAGCGCGTACCGGGCGTGCGCTTCGGCGCGCCGGGTCGCCTCGCCGTCCAGCGGCAATGCCACGAACCCTCCGTCCTGCGGGGGCGGAGGGTTCCGGAAGGTGCGGCAACCAAACCCTCCCGCGGCGCAAAGGCCGCAGAGGAGGGCGGCGACCGCCCAACGCCTGTCGGGGAGGCCGCGCACGCGTGCCGTCCTACTTGTTCTTGTGACGGTCCGCGCGGAGGCGTTTGCGGCGTTTGTGCTTGGCCATCTTGACGCGGCGTTTCTTTTTTACGGAACCCATGTGTCAACTCCTGTTGGTTTTTGAAAGGTTTGTTGGGACACTCTACGGCACGACCTTGTTCAATGCAAGCTCAATCATGCCTTCCGCGCCCGCCGCCTTCAGCTTCGGCAGGATTTCCCGCACCACCGACTCGTCCACCACCGCCTCGATCGCGACCCAGCTCGGGTCGGAAAGCGTGTTGACCGTCGGCGCGTGCAGCGCGGGGAGCACCGACGCCACGGCGGCGACGTCGCCCTTCTTCGCATTCATCTTGAGCAGGACCTTGCTTTCCGCGCGGAGCGCGCCGGAGAGCAGCATCGCCAGCTGCTCCAGCTTCGCCCGCTTCTCCGGGTCCGCCCACGCCTCCTTGTTGGCGATCAGGCGCGTCGTGCTGGTGAGCACCGTGTCGATGATCCGCAGGTGGTTCGCGCGCAGCGAGCTGCCCGTTTCCGTCAGCTCCACGATCGCGTCCACCAGCTCGGGGGCCTTGACTTCCGTCGCGCCCCAGGAGAACTCGACCTCGGCGTGCACGCCGTGTTCCGCCAGGTAGCGCTTCGTCAGCCCCACCGCTTCCGTCGCGATGCGCTTGCCTTCCAGGTCCTCGACCTTCTGGATCGGCGACGCTTCCGGGACGGCCACCACCCAGCGGACCGGGTGGCTCGTGGCCTTCGAGTAGCACAGTTCGGCGACTTCGACCACGTCCGCGCCGTTCTCGTAGATCCAGTCGTAGCCCGTCAGGCCCGCGTCCAGCAGGCCCAGCGAAACGTAGCGGGCGATTTCCTGCGGACGGACCAGGCGCGCCGCGATTTCCGGGTCGTTGATCGACGGCACGTACGAGCGCGAGCTGCACGAACAGCTCCAACCCGCCCGCTTCATCAGCGCGAACGTGCTCTCCTGCAAGCTGCCCTTCGGCAGCGCCAACTTCAATGTCGCCATCTTTTCTCTCCTGTCTTCTCTTCGCTGCTTCTCTTGCGTCCGGCAATGCGGACGGCCCGCCATATTACATCCCCCGCCCCCGCAATCAACCCCCGATTTCCGCCCATCCAACAAGATTACGGATTTCCATTGACATTCCCATGGATTTTGCCATCCTCTCCTCCATGAAATCCACCCCCACATCCATCTTCGAGTCCACCGGCGCCGTCCTCGGCGCCTTCGCGGGCGACTGGCGCCAGATCAATGCCGCCGCGGGACGCAACGCCGACCTGCTTGTCCTGGCCCTGGCCCCTCCCGTCCTGGCGGCCTTTGCCGTGACCGCCGTCGGGAGATGGGCCATCGGCGAAATCCGCCGCCAGGTCCGCATCCACGAAAAACGTCCCGCCTCGCCCTCCCTCCGCGGCACCCCACCCCCCGCGGAAATCGCCGAAGAATGGGCGCGCGAGCCCCGCACCCCCGCCGTCTGCCTACGGATCGGCTCCCGCCTGGCGGACCTCGATCCCACGCTCGACCACACGCTCCTTCGCAAGAAGGACGCCCACGGCCGCCTCGTCATCCGGGCCCGCAAAGGGGGCATGAAGGGCTGGCTTTCCGACCACCGCGTCCCCGTCACCTATTCCACCGTCATGCGCTACAAAAAACTTGCCCAGCGCCTCCGCCAAGTCCTCCGGCTGGACGAGCGCCTCCCCCTGGAGTGGCTTCTCGACGGCGTTCCATCCGGCCAAACCATGCCCTCCCCGCTGGCCGCGCAGTGCGCCGCCGCCGCCCGCGGCCTTTCCGCCCTCCTCCGCGGGAATCCCACCCTCAAGGCCCTCACCCTCGCCGTCGAGAAAAAACTCGGTATCGTCCGCCTCGTCTCCGTCCGCAGGGTCGGGACCGGACGCCGTTCCACGGCCGCGGACAAACGGAAAAAACAGTATTTTTCCATAATCTCGCAAGGTCGCCGGGCCACCGTCCAACCGGACCGTGCGGAAGCCACCAAAGCCGCGATTCTGCGCATCCTCAAGGCTAGGAACCTGTCCGGGCGGGCGCTGCATCTCCAGAACCGGCTGAAAGCCTGGCTTTCCCGCCTGCCCGCCCCGCCGGCGTCGGGGGGCTGATTCCGGTGTTTTCCGTCCGTGGGCGCATCCCGCTCACCCTTATCCCGGTTTTTGCAGGGAGGTAGCTGAAGGAAGGCTTACGAGAAGCCGGGAAGGAGGGGAGTGAGGCCGGGAGGCCTTCTCTTGGGAGGCCGTCCTGTGATGCAACGGATGGCGGTCATCCGCAACAGCTCCCGCAGGTTGGCGACAAAGGAACGGAACGGGAGGGTGAGGGTGCCGAAATTCTCTTTCATGGCTTTGGCCAGACGGACGCCTGCATCCGGGCGCATCTCTGGTTTGTACACTCCCGCCAGCCCATGTCGGGAGGAAGGAAGAGTCAGGCGGGCCTTCGGTAGAGGCCGTCCAGTTCGCCGTTGGTGTACCACACGTACAGTTCGAGGAACGCCGCGAAGCCCGTTTTCGACCAGAACTGCCCCCGCCGCTTGAACCGGTTCTGGTTCTGCGAGCACTGCGATTCCATCGC